>JAYTOR010000022.1:0-21657 GCA_043747685.1 Actinomycetota bacterium | reverse complement strand
GCCAGTGGGCATTGCCTGGCGGACGGGTCGACCCCGGCGAGAGCGTAGAGCAGACGGCGTTACGCGAACTGGAGGAGGAGCTCGGTCTCACCTTGGCGCCGGAATCCGTGGTCGGACGCCTCGACGATTATCCGACACGGTCCGGGTATGTGATCACGCCGGTCGTCATCTGGGCCGGCGGGCATGTCGAGTTGCAGCCGAACCCCGACGAGGTCGCCTACGCGTACCGAATCGGCCTCGACGAGCTCTGCCGCCAGGACTCGCCGCGGTTCGTCACGATCCCCGAGAGCGACCGCCCCGTCGTGCAAATCCCGATCGGCAACGACCTCATCCACGCCCCCACCGCCGCCGTCCTCGTGCAGTTCCGTTGGGTCGCGCTCGAGGGCCGGATCAACGAACGGGTCGACGGTTTCGAGCAGCCAGTCTTCGCCTGGAAATAGCACTCCCGTTCCCATCGGTCCGTACGTCCGTCCGTCTCTCTGCCGTCGCAGAGTGTTTCGGTGACCTTCTCGCACTCGAAACACTCTGCGAGCGCCACGGCTTCGCCTGCGACAATGCCGTTCGGCTCAGCCGGTGGTCGTCGGGGTCGGAGCTGGCGTCCCCGCCGTCGTGCAGTGAGCGGCCGCGAAGGCTGTCAGTTTGGCCTCGTGGGCGGTCAGCTTGGTTTCCGCTGCCTGGGTCTTGGCGATTGCCTTGTCGAGACGTGCCTCGGCCTTCGGCTTCGTCGCCACCGCACGGGCTTCCTGCAACAGCGACAGGCGGCCGGTCAACAGCTGGCCCTTGAGCGTTTCCTGTGCCTTGATCTCGGTGAGATGTGCGCAGACGAACGTTGCCTTGGCGCCGGTGCCGGTGCCGGTGGGGTCCGGTGCGCTGGCGGAGGCGCCGCCGACACCGAACGCTGCTGCTGCCCCGCCGATGGTCAGGGCTCCGGTTGCCACTGCAATACCGATTTTGCTCTTGATGTTCATGATGGTTGTCCTTTGATTTCGATCTTCGTCGACCTGCGTTGGTCGGACAACAGACATCATCGGGGTGTGGTGTGAGGGATGTGTGATGTGATCATGAGCGGTTTCGACGGCGTACCGGACGGAGTGCGCCCGCCTCCCGATTGACGACTACGATCAGCGCCGGTGCTGACACCCGTGGAGAACGACAGCAGCGGCGACCGGGCCGATAGCCGCAGCCGTATCAGGCGACAAGGAGCGCTCTTCGCACTCCTCGCGGCCGACGGCATCTCCGCACTCGGCAACCTCGTCACCGTCATCGCCGTGCCGTGGTTCGTGCTGCAGACGACGGGAAGTGCCACGCGCACCGGCATCATCACGTTTTTCGCAGCCGTACCGGTCGTGCTCGCCGGGCCGCTCGGGGGGATGGTGATCGACCGGCTCGGGACACGCATGACGAGTGTCTTCGCCGACATTCTCAGCGGCGGTTGTGTCGCCTCCATCGCCATACTGCACCACTTCGGCGTTCTGCGATTCTGGCAGATCGCCGCGCTCGTCTTCGTTGCAGGCCTGATGAATGTGCCTGCTGAAACGTCGCGGACCGCCGTGGTCCCTGAGGTCGCAGAGGCCAGCGGCACCTCACTGACCCGGGCCACGAGCCTGCTTTCGGGGGTGACTCAGACGGCGATGCTTCTCGGGGGTCCGATCGCCGCCGGGGCCATCGCTCTTTTCGGGCCGGCGCAGGCGTTGTTCGTCGACACGGCGACCTTTGTCGTATCGGCCATCTTGATCTGCATCAGCGTGCCCTCACACAAAACCCCGGTGGCGGCTCGCGGAACGCTGCGCACCGAATTCGTCGCCGGCTTCAACTTCATCAGAGAGGACTCGTTGCTCCGGGCGATCCTTGCGATGGTCATGTTCATGAATTTCCTCGATCAGGCGTTCTTCGTCGTGCTCGTACCCCTGCTCGTCGAGCGATTGCACTACGGAACGCCGGGACTCGGCCTGATCGTCGGCGTCTTCGGTCTCGGCGCGCTCGCCAGCACACTGCTGTTCAGCGCCTATGGCGAGCGCTCCAACCGCCTCCGCCTGCTGATGATCTGCCTGTTCGTGATCGGCGCGCCGCGATATCTCCTGCTTGCGGCGTCACCCCCGCTGGTCGTCGCATTGATCGTGATGTTCGTTGCCGGGCTCTCCGCCGGGCCGATCAACCCGATCCTGACGACATCGATGTACCGTCGGATTCCGGCAACGATGCGCGGTCGTGTGCTCGGCACGTTCCGCGCCGGTGCATACGGTGCCATCCCACTCGGCGGTCTCGTCGCCGGTATCGCTGTGACGTTGATCGGTTTGCGACCGACGCTGCTGATCGGTGCCGGTCTCTACGTCGTCGCCACGCTCAGTGTGATGCGACCGGCATGGCACGGCGTCAACGAGCTCGCCAACCCGAACCACCGATCCGCTCGGAGTCAGATGACGCCGACTCCCCACTCGTGAGCTAGCGCTTCAGAAGGGGACAGAGCGCTCGACCGTCGGGAGTGAGCGAGGAACGAGCGAACGATGGAGGTCGAAGGCTCAGCGAAGGTGGGCGCTGAACCAGGCGAGCATCAGTTGCCATGCGCTGTGCGCCGCCGATTCGTTGTAGCTGGCCCGTCGATCGCAGTTGAAGCCGTGGTCGGCTTCCGGGTAGCGGACGATCTCCGTCACCTCGCCAGATGAAGCTGCGGCGATCCGCAACTGTTCGACCGCCTCGACCGGGATGCCCTGGTCGAGGTCGCCGTACAGGCCGAGCCACGGTGCCCGCAGGTAGGTCGCCTCCTCGATCAGCGGGGCGAAGCCGAAGCGGCTTTCGGTGACGCCGCCTCCGTAGAACGTCACCGCTGCGCCGATATCCCTGCGCGCCGCAACGACGAGTGCAACCGTGCCACCCATACAGAACCCGACGATGCCGGTTGCGGATACAGCGACGCCGGCGTCCGCCAAATGTGCAAGCGCCGCATCGACGTCTTCGAGGATGTCGTCCGAGTTGAGCGCCCTCATATGCGGCGTGACCTCGATGAAGTTCTCGTAGCCGAATTTCGGGTCACCCGTGCGGTGATACACGTGGGGGGCGACGACCAGCCATCCCTCGTGCGCGAGACGCTCGCACACATCCTCGATGTGTTCGTTGACGCCGAACGCCTCCTGTACGACGATGATGCCACCTCGGCGATCTCCAGTGGGTGTGTGGATGGACAGCGGAGTCGTCATGTAATCGGACTGTATCGCCCGGTTCTGCGGTCGCAGAAGCGCACGTCACGGCGGCCCAGTTCGCGAGCATCAACGGCACGTCACTACTGTGGCGGTCGATGAATACCAGCGAGAACCCGATTCGCTTTGCCGGCGATTTCCCGGCAGCGAGCAGGGATCAGTGGGTGCTGTTGGTGGACAAACTCCTATCGCGTCACCGCCAGCCAGGCGATGGCAGCCCAGAGGATGCACTGAAGAAACTGCGCTCGACGACGTATGAGGGCATCACCGTCGAACCGCTGTACACCCGCGACGACGTCGCCGGCGGCGGCTCCACCGGCTACCCCGGCTTCAGTCCCTTCACCCGCGGACGATCAGTTGTGGGTACACGCCACGACGGTTGGGACGTGCGGGCACTCGTACACGCCGGCACCACCGGAGTCCGGGCGGTCACCGAACTCGAACGCGGGGCGACGTCCGTACTGCTCGAAGTCGCAGCTGACGAGATGCTGGATGCCTCGCTGCTCGCCGAGGTACTCGACGGCGTGTTCTTCGACCTCGCACCGGTCGCCGTCGATGCCGGGGCCCAATGGGCATCGGTCGCCGCGGCGTTGATCGAGGTGTGGACTGCCTCGAAGGCGGCGCCCGACGCTGTTCGCGGGTCGCTCGGAGCAGACCCGCTCGGTGTTTCGGTGTCGGTCGGCCCCGCCGATGTCGACTTCGATCTCGACGCCCAACTCGCCGATCTCGCAACGTGGGCGGTGACGCTGCGCAGTTCCTTTCCCAACGCCCAACTGATCACCATCGACGCTGCCCGCTATCACAATGCAGGTGGTTCCGACGCCCAGGAACTCGGATTGATGCTCGCCGCCGGTATCAGCTACCTCCGGATCCTCACCAGCGTCGGTATCACCATCGCCGACGCCTTCGGGTTGATCGAGTTGCGCATCGCCGCCACTTCCGACCAGTTCGCCACCATCGCCAAAGTTCGTGCGGCACGCCGCGTGTGGGGCCGAATTGCCGAGGCCTGCGACGTCGCCGAGGCGGCACATGCCAGCCCGCTCCACGCCATCACATCGACGGCGATGATGACTCGGTACGACCCGTGGGTGAACCTGCTGCGAACGACCGTCGCCTGCTTCGCCGCCGGTGTCGGCGGTGCCGATTCGATCACCGTCCTGCCGTACGACGACCTGCTCGACGCTGACGGCTCCGAGCTCGGTCATCGACTGGCACGCAACACGCAATCGGTGCTGGCACTCGAATCGAACCTCGCCAAGGTGATCGATCCCGCAGGCGGATCGTGGTACGTCGAGCGCCGCACCGAACAGTTGGCGGTGGCTGCATGGGGGCAGTTCCAGGCGATCGAGTCCGCCGGTGGATTCCGCGCAGCGTCGGATTCGGGGCTCATTCGCACGATGGTCGCCGAGACCTGGGACAAGCGGGTCCACAACCTGTCGAGCCGTCACGATCAGATCACCGGGGTCAGCGAGTTCCCGAACATCGCCGAACCGGTACCGGCCGACGCGGATGCCGATCACCTGATCTCCGAAAGCCATGCCGACAGTGGACTCGAGATCCATCGCTACGCCGAGGTCTTCGAATCGCTGCGCCAACGCGTCGACCGCCAAACGGCGGCGAGCGGCAGTCGGCCCACCGTCTTCCTTGCAGCAATCGGCGCTCCCGCTGCGTATACGGCACGGGTCACGTTCGCCAAGAACCTCTTCGAGATCGCCGGGCTCACGACGCTCGTCGGACCGGACTCTGGCGATCCAACGCAGATCGCCGACAACTTCACCGCCTCCGGATCGAAAATCGCCTGTATCTGTTCCAGTGACTCCGTCTACGACGAGCATGCCGTCGCCGTCGCCGCGGCACTCGCCGGGGCCGGTGCCGCCGGCGTCTTCCTGGCAGGTCGACCGAAACACCTGATGCAGGATCTGTACGACGCAGGCGTCGGGCATTTCATCTATGCCGGCTGCAATGTCCGCCTGATACTCGCAGAACTCCTCGACGCACTGCAGGTTCCATGACCATCCCCTCCAGCTTCTCGGACATCTCCCTCGGCGTTCCGGTCGCCGCCGCCAGCGAAGCCGAATGGACCGCCGCCGCCGGTGAGCAGCGACCGTGGTTGACCCCCGAGGGCATCGAAGTCGCTGCTCTCTATACGGCTGACGATCTCGAGGGCATCGACTTCCTCGACACCTATCCCGGTATCGTCCCGTTCCTGCGCGGACCGTACCCGACGATGTACGTCAACCAGCCGTGGACCGTGCGCCAGTACGCCGGGTTCTCGACGGCCGAGGAATCGAATGCGTTTTACCGACGCAACCTCGCCGCCGGCCAGAAGGGCCTGTCCGTCGCCTTCGACCTGGCGACACATCGCGGCTACGACAGCGACCATGCCCGCGTGACCGGCGATGTCGGCATGGCCGGCGTGGCGATCGACTCGATCATCGACATGCGCCAATTGTTCGACAGCATCCCGCTCGATCAGATGAGCGTCTCGATGACGATGAATGGTGCGGTGCTTCCCGTCCTGGCGCTGTACATCCTCGCCGCCGAGGAGCAGGGCGTCGCCCCTGCGCAACTCACCGGCACGATCCAGAACGATGTGCTCAAAGAGTTCATGGTGCGCAACACTTACATCTATCCGCCGAGTCCCTCGATGCGGATCATCGCCGACATCTTCGCGTACACGTCGACGCAGATGCCGAAGTTCAACTCGATATCGATTTCCGGCTATCACATGCAGGAGGCCGGGGCGACCGCCGATCTCGAACTCGGTTACACGCTGGCAGACGGCGTCGAATACGTGCGCGCCGGACTCGATGTTGGACTGACGATCGACGCCTTCGCCCCACGCCTGTCGTTCTTCTGGGCGATCGGCACGAACTTCTTCATGGAGGTCGCCAAGCTTCGCGCCGCCCGCCTGCTGTGGGCCAAACTCGTCAAGCAGTTCGACCCGAAGTCCGACAAGTCGCTGTCCTTGCGCACCCACAGCCAGACGTCGGGCTGGTCGCTGACCGCCCAGGACGTCTTCAACAACGTCATCCGCACCTGCGTCGAGGCGATGGCGGCGACGCAGGGCCATACGCAGTCGCTGCACACCAACGCCCTTGATGAAGCGCTCGCCCTACCGACCGACTTCTCCGCACGCATCGCCCGCAATACGCAGCTGTTCCTGCAGCAGGAATCCGGCACGTGCGACGTGATCGATCCGTGGGGTGGCAGCTACTACGTCGAGCGCCTGACCCACGACCTGGCTGCACGCGCCTGGGCGCACATCGAAGAGGTCGAGGCGGCCGGTGGGATGACGAAGGCGATCGAGGCCGGCATCCCCAAGCTGCGTATCGAGGAAGCCGCAGCCAAGACGCAGGCGCGCATCGACTCCGGCCGTCAGCCGCTGATCGGCGTCAACATATTCCGCCCCGACGTGCCGGACGACATCGAGGTGCTCAAGGTCGACAACAGCGCTGTTCGGGCGAGCCAGTTGGCCAAGCTCGCCCGCCTGCGCGCCGAGCGAGATCAGGCTGCCTGCGACGAAGCCCTCGACCGGTTGACCGCTGCTGCACAGGGAATCGTCGACGGTACGCGTGGACGCGAGCTCGACTCGAACCTGCTCAAATTGTCCGTCGACGCAGCACGCGCCAGGGCGACCGTCGGCGAGATCAGCCTGGCGTTGGAGAAAGTGTTCGGCCGCCATACCGCCGCGATCCGTACGATCTCCGGTGTGTACCGCAGCGAGGCAGGCGAATCGACGGCGCTGACGCACACGCGGGAACTCGTCGAGGACTTTGCCGTCGAGCACGGGCGCCGCCCGCGCATCCTCGTTGCCAAGATGGGCCAGGACGGCCATGATCGCGGGCAGAAGGTCATCTCGACGGCGTTCGCCGACCTCGGCTTCGACGTCGACGTCGGTCCGCTGTTCCAGACGCCGGAGGAAGTCGCCCGTCAGGCTGTCGAGGCCGACGTGCACGTCGTCGGCGTCTCCAGCCTCGCCGCCGGCCACCTCACCTTGGTGCCCGAGTTGCGTGCAGCGCTGGCGGCGATCGGCCGCCCCGACATCCTCATCGTCGTCGGCGGAGTGATCCCCCCCGGCGACTTCGCCGCACTGCGCGAAGCCGGCGCCGCGGCCATCTTCCCTCCGGGCACCGTCATCGCCGAGGCGGCAGACGAACTCCTCGAACAGCTCAACCAGCACATCGCATGACATGAGTGAGCTCTATCTTGCGACGGGCGAACGAAGAGTCCGGTTGCCTTGGCGTGCCACTTGCGAACCGTTCTTTCCGCTCTCCGCTGCTCGGGCGGCGCACTCCGAGCGCTTGCTCCGCCCTCGCTTGCATCTCGCGGCAGGTCTCCCTGCGTGAGCCGGTCGATTGATGTCGACGCATATACCGCTGGCATTCTGCGCGCTGATCCTGCGTTTCTCGGGCGCGCTATCACGCTCGTCGAGTCGACCCGGCCCGATCATCAACTGCTTGCCCAGGAGCTACTCGCCCGTCTGCTCCCTCATGCTGGACAGTCGCACCGCATCGGGATCACGGGCGTTCCCGGAGCCGGGAAATCGACGTTCATCGACGCACTCGGCTCGCAACTGACCACTGCGCGGCATCGGGTCGCTGTACTCGCAGTCGACCCGTCGTCGAAGCGCACCGGCGGCAGCATCCTCGGCGACAAGACGCGTATGTCGCGGTTGGCGGTCGACCCGAACGCCTTCATCAGGCCTTCGCCGAGTTCCGGCATCCTCGGAGGCGTGACCAAGGCGACGCGCGAGTCGATCGTCGTTGTCGAGGCTGCAGGCTTCGACATCGTGATCGTCGAAACGGTCGGTGTCGGCCAGAGCGAGACCGCCGTCGCCAACATGGTTGACTCGTTCCTGTTGCTGATGGTCGCCCGGACCGGCGACGGCCTGCAGGGCATCAAGAAGGGTGTGCTCGAACTCGCTGACGTCATCGCCGTCAACAAGGCGGACGGGAACAACGTCGTCGACGCTGGCATTGCTGCCAACGAACTCTCCGCCGCGCTGCACCTGATGGCCGCCTCGACGACCGGTTGGAATCCGCCGGTGCTGACGTGCAGCGCCGTCGAGAAGACCGGCCTCGACATCGTCTGGCAGCAGCTCGTGCAGCACCGCAACCACCTCGACAAGATCGGCGAACTCGCCGAGAAACGCCGCCGCCAGAACGTCGGCTGGATGTGGGCGACGATCGACGATCAACTGCTCTCGCGCTTCAGAGCATCCGACGCCGTCCGTAAGCGAGCGGTGGGGATCGAAGCTGCCGTCCATGCTGGCACGATGTCACCGACAGCAGCAGCCGAAGAACTCCTCGACCTCGCCTGACCGAGTCGTGCCAATCGGCGATGCCGATTAGTAGTCCTTGATGTCTTTGCGATATCTGGCAGCAATGTAGCGAGGGATTCGGGTAACAAGAACTTGCTAAGACCGAGACAATGGTGGGCACGAGTGAGCCAACTTCACATACTTCGAAGAGAAGGTCAATGATCAACATGGTTCAACGTGACGGACATGAAATTCGCCTCTACTTCGTGCGACAGGATGTATTGACTTGAGTTCGACCCGGGCATTCGTCGTCTTCTCGGGACGACTGGTCGCTGTCTGTGCTTTGGCGTTGTCAGCATGCAGCTCGGGAGGCGGCGCATCCGTCGCCTCCAGACCCCACACTCCCGTGTCGCTGGCAGCTGGATGGCTTCCGGCGAATCTGGCACCAGAGACCAGTTCCACGATCGACACGGCGCAGTCGAGTACCGACAACTCCGGCTCCCGGGCCGGACAGCCATTTCAGCCCGCTGCGGGGGCTATCTACACGGGCCCGTCATCCGATGGAACAGCGTCAGCTCTCGTTTTGGTTTCAGCGACCTGGACCGACGAGCTTCCGACCAGCTACTGGAGTTTTCTCGATCGATCCCCGTCTGCACTTCACGTTCAGCGCGGCACTCGGAAGATAATCGAACTCACCTCTTCACGCGGCCTGATGATCTACTTTCGGGATGCAGGCCTCGTTGTGATGACTACTTCAACCGGCCTGACGCAGGATGAATTGGAGCATGTTGCTGAAGAGATTCATGTGGGTGTCTAGCTTCTGCGCGTGGTTGATGCCAGCAGTACCGTCGAGGTGAACTCAGGTCGGGGCGTGGGCAAGGATCTCACCCGTGCGGCTGACCACGACAGTGTCGAGGTCGGTCGGCGCACCTCGTAGCACGTCGACGGCGGTCGCTCTGGCTGCGGTCGCGACCACCTCGGCGAGACGCCTCGCCAACGATGGATCGACGGATGCGGCAGCAAGTTGCAGGACGTGCAAGGCACTGTTGGCGACGCGCGCTTCGATGACCAATTCCGGGGCTGCGCCGAGGTCTCCGAGTCGGGCTGCCAGCCAGTCGAGATCGACGGCGCTGCGACCGGAGTGCAGATCCAGGTGCCCGACGGCGAGCTTCGACATCTTCGCGAAACCACCGGCGATCGTCACCCGCTCGACCGGTCGACGGCGCAGGTATTTGAGCATCCCACCTGCGAAATCTCCCATGTCGATCAACGCCTCCAACGGCAATCGGTGGAGGTCACGAACGGCCGCCTCCGATGTCGAGCCGGTGGCACCGGCGATGTGCTTCAGGCCGCTCGCCCTGGCGACGTCGATTCCGCGATGGATCGAGGCGATCCACGCCGAACACGAGTACGGAATGACCACGCCGGTGGTGCCGAGGATCGACAGTCCGCCGACGATGCCGAGGCGCGGGTTCCACGTATGCGTTGCGATCTCCTCTCCATGGGCGACGCCGATCTCGATCCGGGCGTCGCCGCTCTCGCCGTGGACAGCGGCCAGTTGAGCGACGACCTCGGACATCATCCGGCGCGGGACCGGGTTAATCGCCGGCTCCCCCACCGCCAGCGGTAGACCGGGTTTGGTGACCGTTCCGACACCGGGCCCTGCAGCAAAGACGACGCCGGAGCCTGGCGATCCTCGGGACACCGTGACCTCGATCAGCGCGCCGTGCGTCACGTCGGGGTCGTCGCCGGCGTCTTTGATGATGCCCGCCGTGGCCCATCCATCGCCGCTGGATTCGGTCGCCAGGACGAACGAGGGGTGCAGGTCACCCGGTAGATCGATCGAAACAGGGTCGAGGAATTCGCCGCTGTACAGCGCCGCGCAGGCCGAACGGGTTGCGGCGGTGGCGCATGCTCCGGTCGTCCACCCCCGTCGCAGACTATCGCTCGTGCTCATCTCCACTCCGTCAGTTTCGCAGACCCTGCATTGTGACTCCACATGGTTACCCTACGTAGTACCCTACGTCGAATGCAGAAGACCTCGGTCTATCTCCCCGAGACGCTCAAGCAGGGCTTGACCGATGCTGCCAGACGAACGGGCAGGTCTGAAGCCGACTTCATCCGCAGCGCCATCGAATCGGCCGTCGACCAGAATCGCAAGGGTTCGACGGTCATGGCCGAGGTGGTCCCGAAGATCACGGGCCCACTGCTCATCGGCGTCGGCATGGGCCCCGGTCCATCCGACCTCGTCGCCGCGCGAGCGATCGCCTCGATCCACCAGGCCGACTATGTCGTCGCTGGTTCGATCGGGACGGACGCCATCGGCAGGGCGGAAGCGATCGCCAGAGCTGCCGTCGGACCGGTGCGTGTCGACCGCTTGGCGATCGACATCGCCGATCGGCCGGAACGACGCAAACAGTCGCTCGATGCTGCGGCGGATCGACTCGTCGAGCACCTCGATCGAGGCGAGGTCGTCGCCTTCCTCACCCTCGGCGACCCGAACATGTTCTCGATCTTCCCGACGATCGCCGACGCCATCCGCCAGCGCAGGCCCGGCATGCCGGTCACTTCCGTGCCAGGGATCATGGCCTTCCAGGAGCTCGCAGCCCGCTCCAACGTGGTGATCGCCGAGGAGGGCGAGAGCGTGCGCATCGTTGCTGTCGGCCGCGATCTCGCCGATCAGCAGGGGCGTATCGACGACTCCGTCGCCCGGGACGACGAGACACTCGTGCTCTACCGCGGCGGGCGCAGCGTCCCGATGATCACCGGCCTGCTCACCGATGCCAAGCGCACGGATACCGCCGTCGTCGGAGAACTCCTCGGCCAACCTGGCGAGCGCATCTCCCCGGCCACCGAATTCGCCGATCGTTCGGCGAGCTACCTCGCCTGCCTCGTCGCCCCCGCCCGTCGTGTGTGCGCTCCGAGTCACGAGATATCGCAGGATCTGCGAGATTCGGTGACTCGGGACGGAGCGGACTCGTGATCTACTTCGTGGGTGCCGGTCCGGGAGCCGCCGATCTGTTGACGCTGCGCGCCGTCGACCGGCTGCAACATGCCGACGTCGTGCTGTGGGCAGGTTCGCTGGTGTCGGCTGACGTCCTACAGCACTGCGCTCCGGACGCTGAGCGGTTCGACACCAAGTCGATGACACTCGAACAGGTCACCACCGTGTTCGAGCAACATCCGGACGCCTCGATCGTGCGGTTGCATTCCGGCGACCCGGCTTTCTACAGCTCGATCACCGAGCAGATCACCTGGTGCCTGGCACACGAACGATGCTTCGAGATCGTGCCTGGTGTCTCGTCCGTGTCGGCTGCTGCTGCCGCCGCTGGGACGGAACTGACGGTACCCGGCGTTTCGCAGTCGGTCGTGCTGACGCGCCTCGCCCGCCGCACCGTTGCCTCGTTGGGCGCCGCCGAGAATGTGGCGAGCTATGCAGCACTCGGTGGGCTGATGGCCTTCTTCCTGTCGGCAGGCGATCCCGCTGCGCTGCTTGCCCAACTGACGGGGCAAGGTTCGGCTTACACGGATGAGACGCCGGCGGTCATCGCCTCTCGGGTGAGCTGGCCGGACGAGCAGATCGTGCATACGACACTCGGCCTGATGCAGAACGAATTGTCCGCTCGCAACATCACGATGAGTGCGCTGATCCTCGTCGGCGACGCCCTCGCCGGTCTGCAGTCGGGCGGAGGCGGAGGCGACCGGGCTGGGCGCAGCCACGTCTACGACCCCGGCTTCGCCCACCGTTATCGCGACGCCTCGACCACATGATCCAGCGGCTCCAGCTGTGTGCGAATCATCGCGTCGATCATGCCGTTGATCGCTGCGCCGATGCCTGCGCTGCTCGCCACGTCGATCGTGCCATCGACCGCTGCGCCGATGCCTGCGCTGCTCGCCGGGAACCGACGTGAGCGCAGCACGGATCACGGTCGTCGGGACACACGGCGGCCAGTACTTCGGCGCGAGCGCGGCAGACGCCGTCCGCTGCGCCTCGGTGATCGTCGGGTCGCCTCGGCACTTGAGGTTCATCGATCCGACAGCAGCCGGCGGGCGCACATTCGTCGAGATGGCGGGAGGCCTGGGCCACGTACTCGACACGATCGAGGTCGCCCATCACGATGGACGACACGTCTGCGTGCTGTCGTCCGGCGATCCCGGCTTCTTCGGGATCGTCCGGCTTCTCGGCGAACGGTTCGGGCGCGACGCACTGGACGTCCACCCGGCACCGTCTTCGGTCTCGCTCGCCTTCGCCCGTATCGGGCTCACATGGGACGACGCCGTCGTCGTCTCGGCTCACGGACGTCCATCCGACACGGCCATCGAAGCGATCCAACTGCACGCCAAAGTCGCAGTGTTGACCGCGCCGCTGCAACCGCCGCAGTCGCTCGGCGCGGCCCTGATCCACGCCGGGGCACCCGCACGACGGGTGACCGTGGCGACGAAGCTCGGAGAGTCAGGCGAAACGGTCATCCAGACCGATATCGAGGGACTGGCGAGCGGCGAATTCGACCCGATGTCGGTCGTCGTGTTCATCGATCCGATGTCCCAGCGAGCCGAAGTGCCGTCGCTCGCCTGGGGGCTTCCGGAGTCCTCGTTCGACCACCGCAACGGGATGATCACCAAGTCGGAGGTCCGCGCCGTCGCCCTCGGCAAGCTCGACCTGCCGGCCACCGGCGTGCTGTGGGATGTCGGTGCCGGCAGCGGTTCGGTCGCCATCGAATGCGCCAGGCTGCGACCGCGTCTACGCGTCTTCGCCATCGAGCGGAACGAAGTCGACGCCGCCAGAATCGGCGAAAATGCCCGTAGGCATGGCGTTTCCGTCGAAGTCGTCGTCGGTTCGGCACCGCAGGGACTGGCGACGCTGCCCGACCCCAGCAGGGTGTTCATCGGCGGAGGAGGCATCGAAGCGCTCGACGCTTCGATCGCCCGGCTCACCTCTGGCGGTGTCGTCGTTGCTACGCACGTGATCGTCGATCGGGCCGCCGAGTCGTGGAAACGGCTCGGCAACTTGGTACAGATCGGCGTCTCACGCGGCCGTGCGATCGTCGACGGCGTACGGCTCGAGGCCGAGAACCCGGTGTTCATCACCTGGGGACCCGGCACCACAGCTGACCCGGTATGACCGGCGCCGAAGGGGCATTCGCTGACCGCCCGATGGTCGCTGGCCACAAACCCGACGTCGTCGTCGGCCTCGGCCTCGATTCCAAAGCGACGTCCACCGACGTATCCGAACTGATTGCAGACGCGCTGGCGCGCATCGGCCGCACGGCGGACGACGTCGTCACCATCGCCACCGCCGAACACCGGCGCGGACATCCAGCCTTGATCGCGCTGACCGCCGTTGCTGCCACCAACCTCGCGCCGATCGTCTTCGTCCCAACGGCCGAATTCACCGGCAACGCCGTATGCGAATGGGCAGCAGCCGTGGCCTCCGGTGGGGGCGAGATCCTCGTCCCCAAACGATGCACCGCTCACGTCTGCGTGACGATCGTCGCCACCACCGGCGAGCAGCTCCCGCCTTGACGCCCGTGGAGCGATCAGGCGGGATGGGCCGAACGCCAGTGGTCTCGGAGTTCGCGCATCCCGATCAATTCGAACTGCTGCTCGGCGAGCCACGCACGCCACGAGGGCTGACGGAACAGTTCATATTCGTCAGTTCGAACGTGGAACTGCTCCGGCTCGATCACCTCGATCTCGCCGGCGGCGCGGACGCACGGATGGAAGGCGCAGAAGACCAGGTCATCGGTCAGACCGGTGAGCATCGTTGGATAGTCTGCGGCTAGGTCGGCTGGCCGGTCGAAGTTCGTTTCGAGCACCCGGTCGAAGACCGGCAATCCGGCTGCACGAGCCTGGGCGACGAACGGCTCGAACAGCGTTTGGTCGAAGCCGGCGAGGTGGTTGTTCGGCCCGTACAACGCGACAGTCGAGGTGATCAGCACCGGTAGCCGGTAGTCGAGGCCCACACGGATGTACGCCTCGCACCATTCTGGTGCCAGTGCAGAACCCATGTGAGCATCGAGATGCGTCACGTCGATACCGACAGTGAGGGCACGATCGATCTGTGCCCGCCACTCCCCCTCGACCGCGCCAGGGTCGGCGTGGCGGCGCAGGGTGGCGACGTCGCGCCACATGAAACCGCCATCGTCGACCAGGCCTGACGAGCGGCCCGCTCGGCTCACCGGTGCCCACCGGTAGTGCAGCTTCTCCGAATTCAACGTCAGGTGCACGCCGAGGTCGAGCGAGCCGTCGGCAGCGGCGATCGAGGCGATCTCGGCGAACCACGGACACGGAACCATCACCGATCCGCAGGTGATCGAGCCGGCGTTCGAGAGTTCGACGAAGGCGCTGTTCGCCCCGTGGCACATCCCGACGTCGTCGGCGTGGATCATCAATCGAGTCATCGGCGGTTTCCCCTCTGGATCTCCCGGCATGTCGCCAGCGGAACCCAGCGGCACGGTAACAGGGTGCTGAAATCCGGGACTCGGACAACATACGCTTGCTGCTGTGCAGCTGGAACATTTTCCCAATTCCGTCGAGCCGGCGACGGTCGCCGATCACATCCGCCGATGCGGATATGCGATCGTCGACGAGCTGGTCGACCAGCGAACAATGGACCGACTCGACCGGGAGATCGCTCCGCATCTTGCCGCGTCTGCCCACGGGCGCGACGACTACGACGGCCGCCTCACCCGTCGGACCGGGTCGCTGATCGCCCGGACCCCGACCGCCCGAGAACTGGTGATGCACCCGACGATCGTCGGGACCGTCGGCGAATTCCTCTCGCACGCGTCTGCCGTACAGTTGCATCTGACACAACTGATCGCCATCGCCCCTGGGGAGACCGCACAGAAGCTGCACCGCGATCAAATGGCATTCGACTTCTTTCCGTTCCCGACCGATTATCACGTGCAGTGCAACACGATCTGGGCGCTGACCGATTTCACCGTCGAGAACGGGGCGACCCACCTGCTCCCCGGGAGTTCGTCGGTGAGCGACCAGGACGGGCTGCTACTCGTGGAAGCGCAGGCGACGATGCGTCGCGGCAGCTGCCTCTTCTACGACGGCAAGGTCTTCCACGGCGGCGGTGCCAATCGTTCGACCGGCGAACGCCGCGGCGTCAACATCACCTACTCCGTCGGCTGGGTGCGCCAGGAGGAGAACCAATACCTGGCAACGCCCGCTGACATCGCCAGGACACTCGACGACGATCTGCTGCGGATGATGGGCTATCAGCAGGGTGCGTTCGCTCTCGGCTATGTCGGTGATCAGCAGGATCCGCTGTCACTGCTCAGGGGTGAGCACCGCAAGGTCAAGGTGATCGGCGACGTCGTCAGGAAACACGAGGACCACCGTCGATTCGTCGAACACCTCGACGGCTCGCAAACGAGCATCTGAAGCACAGCCGGCAACCGAATCGCTGTCGGGCCATCTTCCGGCGACCGAATCCCTGTCGCCATCTTCCGGCAGGCGAGGAGATCAGCTCGCCTCGAGCAGCACTTCGTGGCGGACTGCACATGCGGTGATTTCGGCTCGACCGCTGAGGCCGAGCTTCATCAAGATGTTGGAGACGTGCACGGCGGCCGTCCGTGGTGAGATGTACAACCGCTCCGCCAACTGGCTGTTCGTCGGACCTTCCGCGAGCAGCGCCGCGACCTCACGCTTGCGTGACGTCAACTCACCGGCTGCCATCGGCCGCCGGCTCCGGCCAGGCGGCGAATCAATGCCTCGGCACGATCACGACGCCATCCGGGCCACAGCGCCAGTTCCGTCTTCGCCAGCATCGCTTCCTGCAGCGCGCCCTGACGATCGCCTGTGGCGATCCTGGCGGAGGCCAGCGCCAGCCTGAGCGAAGCCCGCACCGGCACGTCGAGCAGCGGGTCCGGCGTCGCCAGCACCGCTTCGAGTGCAGCGAGTGCTCCGACGGGGTCGCCCTCCGACAACAGCAGCAGCCCTTCGACACGGCGGTCGACGGCCGCGCGTTCGTTGTGTTCGGCGATCCAGCCGTCGACCATGTCACGGCGCACGGTGGTCGGATGAATTCCTGCCAGCAGCGAGACCAATACGAGGTCCACGAGCGACGACAACGCTCCGGCGTAGTTCGACATCACCCGACGCGAGAGTTGCCGGCGAACGCTGCCGACGCCAGCTGGCGATCGTTCGTCAGGCCAGTGAAGGTCTTCGACGATCAGCACGACACGCGATCGTGCAACCGCTATAGCCAGTTTGGCCATCGTCGCTGCCGCCGGATCGACGCCAGGTTCATACAGTTAACCGGGAACGTCGAACGGCCGCCCGAGGGAGCCAGGTTGGGCGTGGGCTGTCAGCACTTCGACGCCGGGCGGCAGTGCCGCAACGAATTAGTGCAGCAATCTCGTCTTGCCGATCCCCGCTTCGCCGGACACCAGGGCGATCGGCGGGCCGTCGTTGGACGACATCACTTCAGCTGCCTCGACGAGCCCGAGCAGACGATCGAGGGCACCGACGCGTTCGACCATCACCGGTGAGAGACCCGAACGACCGCGGAGCACGCTGTCGACGCTACCGGAGCGGCCATGGCGCTCGGAGTCGTCGTGCGTCGTCTGCGTCGTCTGCTTCATCGGTCTGTCTGCGCTGCTGCGCACGCACGTCCGCGCCGGTCGCGCCGGCGGGGACGTGCGTGTGTTGCGTTCAGGCGACGAGGACGGAGATGTCCTCGGCGGCGTGCTCCGTCGCAGCGCCAGCCGGGGAGGACATGGCGGCGACGGAGGTCAAGTGGCGTGAGAGGCGTGGTAACCGCTCGATCACTCCGAGGATGGCTCTCGGGAAGCGACCGGCGGAGGCGATCTCGCGCTGATGGGTCTGGCGTTGGTTGACGATCGTGAAGTTGTCGACGGGATCGATGAACATGACTGGCTCCTTGTGCACCCGATTACTCGGGTATGGAACAATCATGCGCTCCTGAGGTAGTGGGCCACACCTGACGAACGACGTATTGGCGCAGCACCGACGCACTGCGTATATGACCGACGTCTACGTATGTCCGACGTCACGCGCGACGGTGCCGGTCGGCGTCCAACCGGACGCCGAGGGCGGGTGACAAGACTGCTCGGGGGACACGTCGAGCGAGTCTGGCGTGGCTACAACTTGACGACGTAGGCCAGTGCGAGGCCAGAGTCGGTGATCTTCTTCGCCAATGCAGTGGCATCTGCGTTCGTCATGCCGGCGAGGATGACGGCGAACTTGCCGCTCGTCGGCTTGATCGAGAAGCCGGTGAACGTCGCTTTCGTCAGCTTGTCGATCTGCGCCTGAGCCTTGGCCGAGGTCGAGAAGATCCCGGCGACGACTTCGTAGTTGGTGCCGGTGGAGGCGACCGTCGATCCGGTCGGCGCCTTCGTCGTTGCAGTCGTCGCACCGGCCTTCGTGGTCGCCGTCGTGGTGCCTGCCGGGGCCAGTTGGAAGACCGTCGCCGCGCCGGTCTTGGCGGCGTTGATCTTCGCCGCCAGTGCGGTGGCAGCGTCTTTCGTCAGGCCTGGCTGGACGACGGCATAGGTCTTCGCCAGCTTCTTGGTGGTGAACCCGGTGAATGTGGCAGCGGTCAGCTTGGTGATCTGCGCCGTTGCCAACGCTTCGGTCGCGTAGTTCGTGCCGACGACGACCTCCCAGTCCGTCGCTGTCGCTGGAGAGGCGGTGGTCGCCGTCGTCGGCGTCGTCGCACCGGCGGCTGTCGTCACCGCCGATTCGGGAACGGTGCCGGTGATCGGGACGGTCGACGCTCCACCAGCTGCGGGGATCGTGGTGCCCGTGCCTGTGCCCGTGCCGGTTCCCGGCGTGGTGACGACGGTTTTCGACTTGGGCGTGCTGCTCGAACAGGCCGACGTGATCAGAACGAGCGAGATGGCACTTGCCAGCAACGCGTTTGCCTTCTGCAATGGATACCCCCCAGAACGGCTTCGGGATCATTCCCGGAACGGTGAGATTCCCAACCGTAGTGCGCGAACAGCTCGCGAAGTGACCACCGCCACAGGAAACAGTAGTTGCCTTTCAACAGCCCGGCTTATGCGACCGCTGATTCCGGACGAACCTGCCGTCCTCGACCTGCTCGTCTCCTAGCATCTTCATGCATGGTCAAGCATGGTTCGGTCCGAGTCGCCGTCAACGGCGCTGCAGCATCTCGATGACAGACGACACTCGAACTGCGGTGGACATCAGCGAATTCGTGCGGTCGTTGGCCGACCTGATCGGACCGCCCAACGTCAGCACGGATCTGGACGATCGGACGAGGGCATCCACCGATTGGGCGAAGATGTCGCCGATCCTCGATGCCCAGCTCCCACTCGGCCTGTGCGACGTGGTCGCCTTCCCCCCGTCGGCCGACGCCGTCGCCGACATCGTCGCCTTGGCGGTCGAATACCGGATCCCGGTGACGCCACGCGGCAAAGGCACCGGCAACTACGGTCAGGCGATCCCGATGAGCGGTGGCCTCGTGCTCGACATGTCCAAAGCCAATGCGATCGTCGAGGTCGACGACGGCTTCATCACCGCCGAAGCCGGCGCGACGATGACGTCACTCGAGTCGGCGGCCCGCAAGCACGGCCAACAGTTGTGGATGTACCCGTCGACCGTCGGCAGCTCGATCGGCGGCTTCCTGTCCGGCGGATCCGGCGGCACGGGGACGATCATCCACGGCAACATCTCCAACGGCTTCGTTTTAGGACTCGACGTTGCCTACGCCGACGGTCAGCGTGGTCTGCATGCCATCAGCGGCGACGATCTGGCGCCGTACCTCCACGCCTACGGAACGACGTGCGTCATCGCCAGGGCGACGGTCAGGCTCGAACCACTCGTGGACTGGCGAGTGGTCTACAGCAGTTTCGAGTCGTACGAGGACGCGCTGCCACTCGTCAGGACGATCAGTTCGATGACGCCGATGCCGCGTCTGGTCTCGGCAGATGTCCCTGTCGTCGTCAACGCGCTGCCGAACGATGCCGGGTATCCGCATGATCGGGCGAGCCTGCGGGCGATCGTCGAGAGCTGCGCGCTCGACGACGTGACCAGTCTGATCGAGGCGGCCGGAGGCCGGATCGAGGTCATCCGCCACGGCCCCCAGGCAAGCCTCAAGGTGTCGCTGCTCTCCTACAACCACCCGACCTGGCACCTGCAGAAAACGGCTCCGGGCCGCTACTTCCACATCGAAGTCGCTGGGGACGCGTTGATTGATCGATATGCAGAAGTCGACGCCGTTTACGAGGGCTCGATGTTGCATATCGAGGGTGCCTATCGGATTCCGATCGGAATGCTCAACGGCGTCTATCGCAGCCGCGAGCAGGTGTACGCCGGCATCAATGCGCTGCGCGAGCTCGGAGTGCTCGTGCACAGCCCGCACGAATGGTACGTCGACAACAACGTCGACGCCGTCAAAGCCCTCGCCGCCAGGACCGATCCGTTCGGGTTGTTGAACCCAGGCAAGCTCATCTGAGCCTTTTCCGCCAGCTCACGTCGCAGTGCTGTACTGCGCCCGCAGATCCTTCTTCAACACCTTGCCGGTGGCGTTGCGCGGCAGCCCGTCGGATCGGATGAAGACGGCACTCGGCACCTTGAAGGCGGCGAGCTTGCCGACGAGGAACTGCTGGAGGTCTGCGGCCGTCAACGCCTCACCGTGCTTGAGATTGACGGCGACGGCGACCTCCTCCCCGAGGCGGACATCAGGCAGCCCGAAGACGGCGACGTCGGCGACCGCCGGATGTTCGAAGATCGCCGCCTCGATCTCGGCGCAATAGACGTTCTCGCCGCCTCGCAGCACCATGTCCTTGATGCGGTCGACGACATAGACCCAGCCCTCAGCGTCGATGTAGCCGGCATCACCAGTATGGAACCATCCGTCGGTGAACGACTCCGCCGTCTCCTTCGGCTTGTTCCAGTAGCCGCGGACGTTGTTCGGGCCGCGGACCCACAACTCGCCGATGCCTCCCTGCGGTACGTCGTTGCCGTCGGCGTCGACGAACCGCACGTCGACGACCGGAGCCGGCAGTCCGACGCTGTCCTTCTTCGAGAAGTAGGCCGTACCGGAGTTGGCGATGACGGCGGATGTCGTCTCGGTCAGTCCATAGCCGTTCGCCGGCATCACCTTGCCGGCGAAGTCGTCCTCGATCGTGGCGATGCTGTCAGGCGGAACGGGTGATCCACCCTGGCTGATTCCGGACAGGCTGCCGAGGTCGCGCGTCGCTGCGTCCGGATGCTGCAGCATCGACCTGACCACCGTCGGCACGCCGGCGATCGTGGTCGCCTGCTCACGCTCGACGATCGCCAGCGCCTCGGCGGCATCGAACTTGTACATGCTGATGATGCAACCACCGGTCGCTGTCAGTACGCAGATTCCGGTGATCCCGGCGATGTGGAAAAAGGGGAAGGTCCACAGCGCGACCGGCGGCGGGGCCGGAGGCGTGCCGTCTGGAGCCGGGCCGGCCATGATCATGGCTGCAGCGCCGACGACGATCGTGTTGGTGATGTTGGTGATGTGGTTGCGGTTCGAGCCGACAGCTCCCTTGGGAACGCCGGTGGTACCACTGGTGTAGAGGATCGTGCTGTCGTCGTCCGGTTGGATATCGACATCGGCCAGGGTGCCGGGATCGTGCGTTGCCATCACGTCCGCCCAGGCGACATGCCCGGCATCGAGCTGTTGCGTGCCACGCACGACGATCAGCGTGGCGACATCGGTGCGCATCAGCACATCGCCGCGCACGCGCTCGTAGCGCTCACCGTCAGCGATCAGTGCGATCGCACCGGAATCCTTCAAGCCGTACTCGGTCTCCTGTCCCGTCCACCACGCGTTCATGCTCACGACGACTGCGCCGATCGACTGCACGGCCCAGAAGGCAACGACCCACTCCGGATAGTTGCGCATCGCCACAGCAACGCGATCGCCTTTGGCGACGCCGGCAGCGGTGAGGAACGTGGCGAGTTTGCGCACTGCGCTGTGAGCTTCGGCATACGTCGTCCGCTCGTCCTGATAGACGAGGAACGTCGCGGTGCCATGAACTGCCGTCGACTCCCACACCTGGCGCAGGCTCGTCGGCGCGGTGACATAGACGCGGAGATCCTCGCCGCCCACCATCGCGTGACCGATTTCGAATGGCGCACCAGGCGCGGTCAGAACGGCGATTGCTGCTTGGCGAGTCGGCATCTCCGGAACGTACCCCAAGCTCTCCGGCGAGGAAGAGGCGC
>JAYTOR010000021.1:0-5833 GCA_043747685.1 Actinomycetota bacterium | reverse complement strand
CGTGGCGTGCTGATCTCGTTGATCATCCAGGGCGGCTTCTGCTACCTGCTGCAGTACTTTGCCGCAAACTTCGCCATCGGCGCGCAGACGATCTCGAGCACCGCTGCAGACGGCACGAAACTGACCGGCCTCGGCGCGGCCTCCGTCGATGCTGCGCCGATCGGAACAATGTTGAAGACGATGGGCGGTTCTGCCGGCCAGTCACTCTCGCTGATCGTCGCGGTCGTCGTCATGCTGGCACTGTTGGGCACGACGCTCGCGTGTCTCAACACCGGCGTCCGCGTGACGTACGCGATGGCGCGGGACAAGGAGATGCCGAGCATCCTCGGCGGTCTGCACGGCAAGTTCGCGACACCGCACTACGGCATCTGGATCCTCGTCGGCGTCAGCGCGCTGTTCGGAATCTACGGTGTACAGCCAACGCAGGTCGACAACATCACCCAGATCACACTCGCCTCGAACGTCGGCACGTTCTTCGTCTACGGCTTCACGTGCATCATCGCCATCGTCGCCTTTGCCAGCCGTCACGACAAGAGTGTGTTCAAGCACTACGTGATTCCCGGCCTCGGCGCACTGATGAACATCGCCATGCTCGTTGCCGTCATCGTGTTGGCGGTCATCTCCGGTGGAGCGACCGCCAAGGACGCCTACAAGGCGTTGGCGATGGACGGCGTCTGGGTGGTCATCGGCATCGTCTGGGTGATCTTCAACCCGGCGAAGAAGGGCCACAAGCTGTTCGAAAAGGACGTCGCCCCGCGAGAGTCCGTCTCGGTGTGAGCAATCGTGGCGATCACGCCGGCGCAGAGCGATCTGCGCCGGCGCCCGCCGCAAAGCCATCGGCCCGGGCGACCGGGTCGATCGGCGCGCTCTACGGCTGGCGATCCCTGCGGAGCACGGCGACGACGAAACCTCTGAGGAACAGCACGCCGACGCCGATGGAGAACAGTCCTACCGCCCATTTCCAACTCGTCGTGAGGCCGAGCAGCATGATGACGCCGACGGCGACCCACATCACGCCGGTCAGCAGTACGACCACGATGTTCGGTGGTCGCCGTCCGACCTGGCGCTCCTCGAGTGGAACCCTGCTGGTTTGCGCCAGGGGGCGAGGATGACGCCGGTTGTCTGCCACGGCTCGACGGTAGTACATCGCAGTGCCTGATCACTCACGACGAGCATGCGAAAATGGTCCGGCGTGACCGGCAACGGCCGCCTCGACGACGGCGGCCGACTCGAAGTACTCCAATGGGGGATCTGTTCGGATCCGGGCCCTGTTCGCGAGCACAACGAGGACTGCGCCGGAGCGCACGTCGCCACTGACGCATCCGGGCGCGGTCCGCTGTTCGCTGTCGCCGACGGCCTCGGTGGACATGCGGCCGGCGATGTCGCCAGCCGTCTGGCGATCGAGGCGTTACTGACGACATGGGCGACGTGCGGAGCGGAGGAGCCGACGAAGGCACTGCGAGCATGTGCCAGGTCGGCAAACGAAGCAGTGGTTGCTGCGTCGTACGAGCCGGGCCATGCCGGTATGGGTTCGACACTGACGGCCATCACCTTCGTCGGGCGGGAGGCGCTGATCGCCCACGTCGGCGACAGCCGTGCCTATCTGATCCGCGACGATTCCTGCGTGCAGCTGACCAGCGACCACTCCCGCGTCGGCGAGATGCTGCGAATGAAACTGCTCACCCCGGAACGAGCCGCCAATCACCCGGCTCGCAGCCAACTGACGCGTTCGCTCGGCTCTGCGCTGATCATGAACGTCGACCTCATACGCCGCCCGATCCAGGTGGGCGATGTGTTCGTGCTGTGCTCCGATGGGTTGTGGGATGACGTTTCGCAGGTTCAGCTACAGGCATCCGGGGCCACCCTGCGTGCCTCGGTGAGCGAGAGCGCAGATGGCGAAGCGAGAACGACGGCAACGCAACTCGTCGATATCGCCGTCGCCAGAGGTGCCGCTGATAATGTCACCGCCGTCGTCGTCCATATCCTCAGCGATCAACCAGTCGCCTCCGCCGAAGGGCGCCGTTCATTGTTCCGGCGACGCCGATGACAGAGATGACGATGCACAACCACTCCAACCCACTGCCAGCGCATCACGATCCGGGACGATCCAGCTATGCGGCATGAGCCCGGCAGTCGCATTGATCGTTTCGAGATCGTCGACATTCTCGGCGAGGGTGCCTATGCCGAGACCTACCTCGCGAGGGACCTCCAAGCCGATCGTCTGGTCGTATTGAAATCGCCGAACCCGAACCTGTTCTCCGATCCGGCAATCTTCCAGCGCTACCGTCGCGAGGCCGATATCGCCAAGTCGCTCGACCATCCCGGTGTGCAACGTGCCTTCGATCTCGGGGAGAACCGCAGCGAGCACTATCTCGTCCTCGAATACACGGACGGCGTCGATCTGCGCAAGCGGATACGGGCACTCGCCGATCATCACGGCAGGATTCCTGTGGCTCAAGCCGTCGAATGGGGCCGCCAGCTCGCGGATGCTCTCGCCTATCTGCATTCGCGCTCGATCATCCACCGGGACCTCAAACCCGAGAACGTGCTTGTCGACCACGGTGATCAACTGAAGATCGCCGACTTCGGTACGGCCCTCGTCGATGGTGCCAAACGGTTGACCTGGAAACATCTCACCGATGGCCTCGGCACCCCAGACTATATGAGCCCCGAGCAGATCCAGGGTGAACGCGGTGACAACCGCAGCGACATCTATGCGTGGGGCATCATGATGTACGAGATGCTCGGTGGCCACGTACCGTTCAATGGTGACAACTGGATGGCGACGATGGCAGGCCATCTCACCCAGACCCCCGAGCCGGTCATCAAGATCCGGCACGACTGCCCGCCGGGGCTCAGCGCCATCGTCATGCACGCCATGCGACGCGAGCCGGAACACCGCTATCACGATGCTGCGGAACTGCTCGCCGATCTCGGCCGGATCGACGAACTGCACGCCGACAGCTACGACCTGACACCAGAACCCGCCGTCGGCGGGATGGCTGCGGCACAGTCGACCAAACATCTATGGCAGATTGCTGCTGCCGTTTCCGGAGGATTCCTTTTGCTCTGTGCCCTGATCATCACGCTGACGGTCGTTCTCTGAGATGACCGAATTCCGCTGGATCCGACTGTCGTTCGCCGACGTATTCGGCACCTCCAATTCGCTGCAGATACCGGCAGGAGCATGGCAGGGAGCCGTCGACGACGGTGTGCTGTTCGACGGCTCAGCGTTGGAGGGTCGGGCGAGACTGTTCGAGTCCGACATGCTGCTCAAGCCGGTGCCCTCGACGCTCGTCGATCTCGGCGATGGCCTCGGCAGGGCAGTGTGCGAGGTCGTGACGACGACGGGTGCTCCCTGGCCCGGTGACCCGCGAACCGCGCTGCGCCTTGTGGCCGAGCGGGTGGATGAGCTGGCATCGCAATGGACGGGGTCGGTCGAGCTCGAGTTCTACCTACTGACGCCCGACGGTGTGCCGGTCAATGGAGGGTCGTATTTCGAGGATGTCGAAGACGTCGGCAGTGTCGTCACGCGCAATGCCGCTGACCTGTTGATCGCCCACGGCGTCCCGGTGATCTCTGCGCACCACGAAGCGGGGCCCGGTCAGTACGAACTCGATTTCGGCCCGCTTCTGCCGCTCGAACTGGCAGACGCGCTCGTGCTCGCCAAACAAGCGGTGCGACACACGTCTCGTGAGGCCGGACTGTTGGCGACGTTCATGCCGCGCCCGCTGGAGGACGAACCCGGGTCGGGCCTGCACGTCCACCAACGTGTCGACGGCCTGCTCGATGGCGAGGTGCTGACAGAGGACGGCCGCTGTTTTGTCGGTGGCCAGCTCGCCCACGCCGAAGGGATGTGCGCCCTGTTTGCGCCGACCGTCAACTCCTACAAGCGGCTCCATGCGACGTTCGAGGCCCCAGGATCGGTCATGTGGAGTCATCGTCACCGTGCCGCTTTGATCAGGGTGAGCGGCAGCGGAATCGAATTCCGCGGTGCCGATCCGACGGCGAATCCATATCTGCTGATCTCCGGGCTGCTGCTCGCCGCGGCCGATGGCATGGCGGGCGAACTCGATCCCGGCGCGGCGGAGGACGAAAGCGCAGGCGGGTACGACTCTCACCCGACCGAGTCGCGCTATCGGCCACTCGCCCGCAGCCTCGACGAGGCGTTGGACCAACTACTCCTCGACGAGGTGCTCGTCGACGGGCTCGATTCGGTGCTGGTCGAACGGCTGGTCGACGGCCGCCGTGCCGAAGCGGAGGCATACCGTCAACACGTGACCGCCTGGGAACGTCACCGGTACCTCTCTGACTCCTGATCCTCGACGACGTCCCGAGTCACGAGATCTCGCCTCCACTGCGAAATTCGGTGACTCGGGAGACCATCGACTCCGTCCCTCACGCACACGACACGGTGTGAAGATGATGTGAACACCGCCGGCAATCGTGTAGAGGTCGCGTACAGCCCGTTGGCGAGTCGCTCGATCGCACCTTGACTACCGGACGGATGGCTCAGCACGATCCGGTCCGCTGCAGGGGTGCGCGTCGATGGGTATGTCATCGACGCCGTTGTCGGTGCCGGAGCAGCAGCCCAAATCTTCCGTGCTCTGGACGAGCGGAGTGGCGCAACCGTCGCGCTCAAGGTCCCGAGATCCGACTCGTTCAGCGATGCGGAGTTACGACGGCGTTTCCGACGCGAGGCACGGATCACCCGCACACCGATCGGAGATCCGCACGTCCAGCGGAACATGCACGACGGGAGACGCCTGAGCACCCCGTACCTCGTGCTGTCGTACGTCGAAGGACACAACCTGCGGACCGAACTCCGAACTCGCCCGTTGCGGCAGGACAGCTCCGCCGACCGTCGTCATCGATTGGGGGGTCCAGCTCTCGACGATGCTGATAGCGGTTCACGCCGCCGGAATTCTCCACCGCGACCTCAAACCGGAGAACATCGTCATCGACCGCACGGGCTGCCTGCACCTGATCGACTTCGGTGACGACGCATGGCTGGATCGCTCCGACGGTCGCTACCACATACTCAGCGGTCTCCAAGGCATGGCGGAATACCTCAGCCCTGAGCAGGCGAGAGGAGTCAGCAGACCGATTCGAAGCGTTGCCTGGGGACTCAGTGATGCGCTGCGCTTCGACCCGCTGATGGCCCCGAATCAGACCGCGTCCAGCGTCATCGGCAGGGTCGTTGCAACGAAACGGTAGAGACGACTGTCAGTCGCTCGACAGCCGTTCGCTCGCCCGCTGACGGTCGTCGATATTGAGCTCTGCCAGTGCCTGCAGGTGGGAGTCCGTCGTTGCCTCGATGGCGATCACGGTGTTGTCGGCGTGTACGGAGGCGCGGATCAGTTCGTCCAGTTTTCGCTGCACTGCCGACATCTGGCGATCCTGCGTGTGCTGGATGACGAACACCATCACGAAGGTGACAGAGCCCGTCGTGCTGTACAGAGCGATCTGCCACCATCGCGGGAAGTCATCGAGGAATCCGAGCAGGACCCAGCCGGCGACGATGGTTGCCGCAAGGACACCGGCAACGGCGGTCGCGGCGACGGCACCCATCGAATGCAGCAGCCGACTCGACCAGTGCCGCTCGCGCCCTCCAGAGGGGTTGGCTCCGACAGATGACCGGAATGCACTGCGGCCGAATCGGTCGCCTACCTGGTCGTCGAGGGCATGGAGGCGTTGCCGATCGATCAGCTCCTGATCGGTCGCCGCCTCGCTCGTCATCGACATTCCCTACCCGCCGCCAGCCGAATCGAGACCTCAGCAAACGCAGGCCCAGATCTCGGGGTGCTTGAGCCGAGCGGGTTCCTTTGCCACC
>JAYTOR010000020.1:0-8677 GCA_043747685.1 Actinomycetota bacterium | reverse complement strand
CGGGTCGCAGAGCGACCACAGCACGGGATGGCCTTCGCGGATGAACAACCGACCGCCCGGCTTGAGGAGCGAACTGACCGTCTGTGCCCACTGCCCGATGCTTGGCAGCCAGCACAGCGCACCGATGCCGGTATACACGAGGTCGAAGCGGCCAACGCCGAGCACGTCGACGGCGCTGTAGACGTCAGCTTCGACGTAGTCGATCGACTGGCCGCAGTCGTCGGCCAGCCGCTTGGCGACGTCGAGCGCAGACGCCGAGAAGTCGAGCCCGGTCATCGCAGCTCCGAGACGCGAGAGCGACAACGTGTCCGTCCCGATGTGGCACTGCAGGTGGACGGCGGTCAGACCGCTGATGTCTCCGAGGCGAGGCAGGTCGAACTGCACGACCCCAGACAGCGCGAATTCGTCATTTCGGTACGTGTCGAGCCCATACCCCTGCTTATGAAAGCCAACGCGGCTCTCCCAGTTGCTGTGGTTGACGGCGAGGTAGTCGGAGCTGTCGGCCATGCCTCCATGATGACGTACTCACCTGCGGCTTCGAATAGTGGGTCGGGAAACGACCACTTACATCGCAGCGTCATCGTGCAAACTGGTGACATGCAGACTGTTGGCCTCCATGACCTCGACGGTGAAGGGCCACAGCTTCCGTCGATCACTACCGCCAACCGGGTGACCACCGAAGCAGCGTTGCGGGCACTGATCGGCGAACCGCAGCCGATCGTCTGCGCCAAGGTGACCGATCACCTCAACCACCTGACGCGTCAGTTCATCGGGCGTTCGCCCTTCGTCTGCCTGGCGACTTCGGGCACAGACGGATCGTGCGATGTCAGCCCGCGCGGCGATCCGCCTGGCTTCGTCCGAATCCTCGACGATCGGACGCTGCTGATCCCTGAGCGGCCTGGCAACCGCCGCGCCGACACGCTGCGCAACATCATCGCCAATCCGCGGATCGGTGTGTTGTTCTTGCTGCCGGGAATCGGCGACACCTTCCGAGTCAACGGACGCGCCTGGTTGACCGACGACGCAGCGGTGCTGGCCGAGTCGGCGATCGAGGCGAAGGTCCCACGCCTCGGCATCGTCGTCGAAATCGAGGAGGCATACACGCAGTGCCAGAAGGCGTTCATCCGCAGCGGATTGTGGAATGCCGAGCACTTTCTCCAACGATCACAACTCCCGTCGAACGGCGCGATCATGGAGATCATCAACGAACATGTCGACGCCGATCAGTACGACACCGAGCGCGCCGCCCGCTATGCGCGGCGCGAAGGCATGTACTGACTTGTTGGCCTCGCACGCCGCCTCCGGCGCTGGGGCGCCTTTGACGTCGGCTCGGGAGTGCACTGTTCGGTCGGGCAAGCCCTCTCTCTCGACCTGTTCCTCCGGGTCTGGTGCCGTCTCCGGCGCCGGGGCGCCTAGAGGTCGATGCGGGCGAGCCAGAGGCCGGGGGCGTCCACTTCGCTGGGGGTCGGCAGATTCTTCGCCGAGGTGAACAGGCGCGAGAGCCCTGCTTCTCCGGCTCGTTCGACGACGCCGTCGGCGAACGCTTTGCCGCGCTCGACCTGCTGGCGGGTCAGCGTCAAGCCGAAGAGCTTCTCGACGAAGACGTCCTCGGCGGAAGCTTCGATGCGACGACGCCGGACGGCTTCGGAGATCCGCCCGCCTGACCCGAGTGTGTGCGCAGCTTCGAGATCGACGGCGTGATCGACATAGCCGGTGATCACCGAGACAATGGCGTTCAGTCGGGGGAGTGCAGCGAGCTGCGCTGGTGACTGCACGGCCCCGAGCAGCACTTCAGGATCGCTGAGCGACCGTTGCAGCGCCTTCATCATGTCGTTGTCGGCGAGGTTCATGTCGCCGAGCTTGTCGGCGAGCGCACGCGGGTCCGGCCGGAAACCGGCGACATGGCTGGAGACGAGCGACTCGACCTCGGCGCGGATATGGGGAACGTTCAGGACGGCATGCGCCGTGAGTTCCTGCAGGCAGACCCACAGACGCAATTCGTCGATCGGCAACTCCCAGTCGGCAGCGAAGGCATCGATGTTCGCAGGGACGACGAGCAGTTCGTGCGACCCGGGTCGCGGGATCGGCAAGTCGTACTGGCCGAACGCTCTGGTCGCCAGATGGCCGACCATCGAGCCGACCGCCATACCGAGCATGCTCGGAGCCATCATCTGCCCGAGGCTCGCCATCATCGCCATCATCGGGTCGTTGGCATCGTCGTCGTAGTCCGAGAGGCCGGCTGCATCGGTGGCACCGACGACAGGTGATTGCCCGAGCGAGGTCGCCAACTGTGTGACGAGCGGACGGTACGCGTCGAGCGTGCGCGCCGCCCATTGGCTCTTGGTCACGGCGGCGATCTGGAAGTCGCGCCCACCGACGCTCGTCTCCAGCCCGGTGACCTGACGGACATGGAGATCGGCGATGCGGCCGAGTTGCTCGATGGCAACTCGAGAGATCGGATCGATGTTCATCTCGCTCGCACCGCCCGTGGCGCTGGCGTAAGCGAACTGCTGGGCGAGGTCCCAGTTGATCGGGCCCTGGTTCTGCAGCATCCGGGCCATGTCGGCGAACATGGGGATACCGGAGAACGGGTTGACAGGCTCCGGTGGGTCAGCGTCCGAGTCGCTCATGATGGTGATTGTACGAGCGGAACCTCAGAGAATTCCGGGCGTCGTCACGTCTCGATGGCGAGAGCACTCACTTGCGGGCACGTTCGGCGAGTAGCGAGGCGTCGGGGGTGGTGATCTTCGTCAAGTCAGGCAGGGTGACGTTAACGGCGAGCGCACTCGGGACGATCGAGATGTCGCCGCTCATCGCCGGTTGCTGCGGGGGAGGTGTCACCACGCGGACAGCGATGCCGTCCGGAACCGAGAGCTTCGGCATCACCGAGGTCGCGACGCCCGCGCTCAGCGGAGTGCCGGTCGGGCATGACGCGCTCAGCAGTGTCAGCGGCTGGGCGGTGACTGCACCGTCGTTGTCGAAGCAGTTGGGGCAGAGGAGGGCGCGCTCGCCGCTGACAGGTCGGCGATATCGACGCCATCGCCGGCGATCGTGTCGTTCGTGATCTGGTTGCCGGTCGCGGCCAGCTCCCCGGAATTGGTGAATACCAGCCCGACATACGAATTTCCTCTGACGAGGTTGTGGCCGAGCACGTTGTCCTGGCGGGCGCTGATGCGTATTCCGACGCCGAAGGCTCCGTCCTGCGGTGCGGGGGAGTCGGGTTCGTTGTTGTCGAGGATGGCATTGCCGACGACGTAATTCGCCCGGTGAGGCGCCAAGGCTTGCTGATCGCTCGACTGCAAGATCACGCCGACATGGTTCGAAGCGAAGCGGTTGGCGGTGATGACGATCGAGTCGGAGGCGTTGGCGTTCTCGAATCCCACAGCATTACGTTCGGCAACGTTCCCGGCAACGACGATGTCGCAGTCCGCGCACTGCTCGATGTGGATACCGGAACCGGCAGATCCCGACACGTACGAATTGGTGATCGTGCCGTGTTGGCCGTCGAAGGCGTAGATCCCGGACAGCCCGTTGTCGTACGAGGTGACACTTTCGATTGCAAAGCGTTGGATCGGCGGGTATTTCGCCGGATCGAGCCGTGTGTATCCAACGGCGCCGTTGGCGCCGGCGGTTGCGCCATCGTGTAGCCCGGTGATCAGTACGCCGTTGAACGTATGCGACATGACCGTGAGATTCTCGATCCGCACGCCGTCGTCGACGGCGACGACGATGCCCTCTGGCGGCTTCCCTTCGCCATCGATGACCACACTGTTACGGTTCGTGCCACGAATGGTGATGTCCGTCTTATCGACCATCGCACTTTCGCGATAGGTGCCGGGCGAGATCAGCACCATGTCGCCGGTCTTGGCCTTGGCGAGTGCTAGGGCGATCGTCTTTGCCTCGTCCGGGACCCGAATCGTGTGACCGCCAAGCGAGTTGGTCGCCGCCGTCGTGCTGCTGGAGCACGCCGACGCGGCAAGGATCGCCGCCACACAGAGGCTGCGACCCGTACGTCCCATGGTGACCCGTCGAGCCGCCGAGTTGCGATGACCCATGGCTCGCGAGTCTCTCGAGAGGCCTTGCCGAGGATGGGTCGACCGGATCAGCCGAGTGTCATATTCGGTTCTCCGGCTGCGTCGAGGCCGATGCCGCGTCTACAAATACCACCGCGCGGTGTGCCGCCGTTGAACGCTTGACGCACGCAGTTGCGTAATGCCTTCTCGCCCCACCAGTTCGGGTGCAGCGATTCCTGGATCTGGTACGGACCGGCGAGGCTCGAAACGGTGCGGATCTGTTCGATCCATTCCGAGGCGTCCGATGCTCCGGCCGATGTCCAGTTGGCGATCGATCCACTGGGCACCAGGTTCACCGTGTTCTCGCAGAGCCTGCGGCCGTTGAAGGCTGCAGCGACGTCGAGGACCGTGGCGCCGGACGCGTTGGCGGCGTTCTTGACGGCATTGTTGATCGTCACGAGTGCCGTGCTGTTGGCCCAGTTGGCGTCGTTGTTCCAGAAGCCGCACCCTCCGGTGCTCTGTCGCGTGAAACCCGACTGCGAATAGCGGAAGCCTGATGCCGGCGGGACTGGCGACGGGTAGGTCTGCTGGACGATCGTGTACTGCGCGGTCGAGTACCCGGCTCTCGACATCGCCGTACGGATATTGGCGATCGCCGCACGGATCGCCGTCGTCTGCGTTGCGACGTTCGAACTCGTGAAGTTGGCGGAGACCGACGAATCGTCGTTGCAGTAGTTCGGCCACCACGACGGAGATGTCAGGAAATCGACGACGCACGCCTGGATGATGTCGGCGAAGTTGAAGTTGTTGCCACCGATCGAGAGTTGCACCATCGTGATATTGTGGGTTGCCGCGAAGTTCTGCAGCATCAGCGCCTGACCCTGGTTGGCACCGGAGTCGTAGAAGTCGATGCCGGGTTTGAAGTCGCCGCTGGAGCTCGTGAACGAACTGGTCTTCGCACCGGAGCACGCCAGGTTGAGGCTGCTGACACCTGCGTCGATAGTGATCTCGGCAGCGGTCGACCGGTGGCAACCGGGAATGGTCTCAGCGGTGTGTGTGGCGTTGTCGAAGTAGGCCGTCGACCCGCCGGCATCGGTGAGCGACGAACTGCTGTTGGTATTGCCGGCCCATCGACCACCCTCGCCGGAAATGTAGGAGTCTCCGAGGGCGACGACCCAGCGTGTGCCAGACCCGGCACCGTCAGCATGCGCTGGCTGCGCGCCGAAGGCCGGAACAAGCGCGATGACAGCGAGCGCGCCGATGCCAAGACGTGAAAATGTGCGCGAAGCCCGCATAGACCATCATCCCCTTTGATGTGTGACGTCCGAAGCGTAGCGCTCCACGGTCTGGGGGGCCAGTGGTCATTTGCACTGAGCAGATCGGCGGGTTCGTAGACTGCGGGGCGATGACGATGCTCGATGAGGCCGATGCGACGCTGCTCACGGGTGGATCGAGCAGCCTCGGCAAGCGGGTTGCCGCCCGCCTGGCAGCCGATGGCGTGAACGTCACGGCGCTGACGTTGACGGATCTGTCGAGGGTGAACCCGATCGAGCGCGACGACGGCGACTCGACCGGCGATCGGATGCAGCAGGCACCGGCGACATGCCTCGTCCATCTCCTGTCTGGCGATCACGACGCGCTCGCTGATCGGCGGCTCAACGCCGTCGAAGTCGCAGAGGATGCGCTCGCAGTGGCTACCGCTGCTGGCGTCACCCACGTCGTGCTGTTGTCTTCGGCGATGGCCTATGGTGCCTGGCCGAATAATCCGGTGCCGTTGACCGAGGACAGCCCACTGCGCCCGAATTTCGGGTTCGCCTTTGCCAGGCAACTCGCGCAGGTTGAATATCGACTCGATTGCTGGCGTGCTGCTGTCGAAGGCAGGACGGTCACGGTGCTGCGACCGGCGCTGTCGATGGCTGCAGACGGAGCCGGCACGGTCGTTCGGGCACTCGCCGCCGGCATGGGAATGCGCGTCGACGAGCACGACGAGCCGACGCAGTTCCTCCATCTGGACGACCTCGTCACCGCCATCACCCTGGCCCACGATCGTCGCCTCGACGGGGTCTTCAATGTCGCCCCGGACGGCTTCGTCGCCGCCGAAACGGTCCGTGCGCTGTCCGGCAGCCGCTCGATCCGCTTACCGGAGCGCATCGCCTATCCACTCGCTGCGCTGCGTTGGCGATTTCAGCGTGGCCCGATTCCTCCCGGTCTGTTCCGCTACGTCCGCTACCCGTGGATCGTTGCCAACGATCGGATCAGAGCTCAGGGTTGGAAACCGACATCGACGAACGAGCAGGTCTACGTCGAAGGGACTGAGCCGAAGTGGTGGACGATGATGACACCGAAGCGCAAACAGGAACTCTCACTCGGCGGCAGCGGTGCAGCCTTGGCTGTCGTCGGAGGTATCACCGCCACCATCATCCGCAGAGCGCGCCGCCGCGCCGCTGCCAGGCAATAGCGGCGACATCGGCTGACGGCAGATCAGGCAGCGATGGCGAGGGTGACGACCGCATGGACGACCGCCGTCGAGCCCGGCACCCGATAGCCGATGTCGATGACTGCTCCGGCCTGGCCGGCGTGAACCAACTTGGCGAGTTGATCGATCGACGAGATCGGCTTGTTGGCGTAGGAGACGATCAGGTCGTCAGGCAGCAGCCCCGCCGACTGCGCAGGTGAGCCGACCACGACAGCGGTGATCTTGACTCCGTCGACGGTGTCGCCGCCGAGGATGCCGAACCACCCTGCAGTGGGGGCTGTCGACGATCCAACCGGCGACGGAACCGAGCGTCGAGTCACCATCGTGGTGCTCGCCAGTTGTTGGCTCGACGGCGTCGTCGCCGGTTGCGACGATGTCGGCGAGGTGGGCATCGACAGCGTCGCCGGTGATGGCGTCGACGTCGAATCGGCGCCAGGGCCAGACGGGTTGCTGCGTATCCCGGACGTTGCCGGACTCTCTGTGCGGTCCGAATGGAAGCTGCCGATCACCGTCGCCAGTTGCACGACGTGGGCGGAACCGGTCGTCCATGTTGTCAGCCCGACGACTGCACCGTCGCTCGTCATGATCGCCGAGCCCTCTGGAATCTTGCCGGCGTCGTTGTCGATGTCCGTACCGGTGGGCTTGTCTGCTGCGTCGTCGAGGGTCACGACCATTCCATCGCTGCGCAGGGACAATGTGCAGGGCTTCTCCTGCCCATTGACATCGACCATGTATTCCGACTCGTTCGAATCGACGGGTGCGACCGTTGGCGCGTCGGTCGGTGAATCGAGCGCCACGAGGGCAACGCCGGATTCTGGATGGATCTCGACGACCTCGCCTGTGCGCTTTTCGCCCAGTGGGAGCACGACGTCGAGATGGGCGTGATTCGACAAGCCCTTGGAGGTGGTGATCACCTCCGAGCCGTCGTTGACGGCGACACCGGATCGACGCAGACGTTGGGCAACTGATTGCGCAGCGGACGACGCAGCATTCTTCACGCGAGTCGTCACCGACGCCGCAGCAACCGTCGTGGTGGTGATTGCCTCCGTCACGAAGACGCCGGCGGTTTCCGCCGCGACGCGGTGATCGATGGTGGGAACCGGCGCCGTGGCGGCTGTCGTACCGTGGGAGATCTCGCTCGACAGGCTCACCTGCTGTGCGCGTACGGCGGTCGTCGACTGCAAGCTGGCCGAACGGCCGGTGCCTTCGGCGGTGACGAGACGGACGAGGACGACGGCGAACGCCAGGCCGATGACGGCACTGGCAGCGAGCAGGTTCCGTCCCGGATAGGTGGCAGTCTCGATGTGGTGGACCAGCGGGCCGAGTTCAGAAGGATGCCGCCACGGGCGTTCGTAGGCCGAGATCGGGGCGGGAGCGGCGTCGGTATCCCCGTCGGCCCAGTCATCGGGGAATTCGCCGGATGTGTCATCCGATTCGTTGTTCCCCTTCCGCGTCACGGCTCGACAGAATACCGACCACGGACCAAGTTGTGTTGGCGGGGCTACGCTGCCACGGGTGACGTCGCGTGCAACCGGTGATACGTGGGTCGAATTGACCGAGGACGAATTGCAGATCGGCGATCTCTACGACTGGGCTGTTCGCCCGGATTGCGGTGCGGTCGTGCTGTTCTCCGGGACCGTGCGTGATCACGCCGACGGTCGGGCCGACGTGCAGCGGTTGATCTATGAAGCGTACGAGGAACACGCTGTGGGCCGTATGGGCGACATCGTCGGAGAGATCCGCACTCGGTGGCCGCAGACGGGCAACGTCGCTCTCGTTCATCGAATCGGCAGTCTCGAGCTCGAGGAGTCCTCTGTCGTCGTTGCCGTGTCGTCGCCCCATCGCCCAGAGGCGTTCGAAGCGGCACGCTTCGGCATCGATGCACTGAAGGCGAGTGTGCCGATCTGGAAGCAGGAAATCTGGAATGGCGGCACGGACTGGGCGCTCGGAGCGCAGCATGTCACCGCTCCGGGGACGGTGCTCGACGGACGCTCAGCGAGCGACGATGTCGACGGACGCTCGGCGAGCGACGAGGTCGACGGTGCGCCGGTCGACGGTGCAACGGTCGATGAGCACAGCATATGACGCCGTTCATCATCATTGCCGCTGCCCTGCTCCTTGCTGCCGCCGTCACCTTCGTGTTCCGCCGCCGCGCCGGAACCGGTGGCCTCGACGGCGTGCGCGGCTT
>JAYTOR010000019.1:0-9343 GCA_043747685.1 Actinomycetota bacterium | reverse complement strand
GAACAACTCGAAACGCTCTGGCACACCAGCCACGACCCACCGTGACCCCTCCGGTGGGCGACGGCTCAGACATTGGTTGGCCGTGACCGCTAGCATGATAGGGAGCGATTTCGCTCGTGCGTTGCTCTGGACCCTTGGTGGCGCCGATCTCCGAGGAGTAGCCGTGAGCGGTGCATCGATGATTGACAATGCCCGGGTCTGACACTGGTCGGGCTGGCGCGTGACCGAGATCGCCGGGTCGGGGACGGCCGGTCCCGGGCGCGTCGATGCTGCTGACGGGGTTGTCCGCTTGGTGGAAATGGCGGCACGTCTCGATCCTGGGTCGTTGTCGGAGCTCGTCGTTGTGGCGTGTCAGATCGTCGGTGCCAGCGGTGGCCGGTTGTTCGTCGCCGACTACGGGTTGCAGCGGTTTCGGCAGCTGGACTCGAATGGCGCGATCGGTGAGTCGCAGCTGATCGAAGGCACCGTCGCCGGTCGAGCGTTCGCCACGGGCGAGGTCATCAGTTCGATGGAAGCACCGGTGGTGCTATGGGTGCCACTGACCGACGGCACCGAACGCCTCGGTGTTCTCGAATTCGACTTCGTGTCCGCTGACGATGTTGTCCGCGATGTAGTGGATCCGGTGATCGCCGTGCTCGTGTTGTTGCTGGTGACCAACAGTCGATACAGCGACGCCTGGAATCGCGCCCGACGGGCCAAAGCAATGTCGGCAGCGGCCGAAGCGCAATGGGCCCTACTACCGCCGTTGGCGTGCACGACCGCACGTGTCGCCATCGGCGGGATCTTGGAACCGGCATACGAAATCGGCGGCGACTCGTTCGACTACGCCCTCAACGGCGACCGGTTCGATTTCGCGATCGTCGACGCAATCGGACACGGCATGGCTGCAGTGCTGATGTCCGGCGCGGCGATCAACAGTCTGCGCAACGACCGGCGCGCCGACGGCGACCTGGCAGCTGCGTATCGGCATGCTGACCAGGTGATTGCCGAACATTTCGGTGACTCGTACTACGTCACCGGTCAGATCGGGACGCTCGATCTGGCGACCGGGATCCTGACGTGGCTGAACGCCGGTCACGTCCCGCCGATGCTCGTCCGCAACGGCACCTTCTGCGGGGAGTTGCGCTGTGCACCATCGATGCCGATCGGGCTTGGCGGGCCTGTCGTTGCAATCGCCACCGAAGCGTTGCAGACAGGCGACCGAATCCTGTTCTACACGGACGGCATCACGGAATCGAAGGCCCCCGATGGCACCTACTTCGGGCCGGACCGGCTCGCCGATTTCCTCGTGCGTGCCAGCCTCGATCAGGTTCCAGCGGCAGAAACAGTACGGCGTCTGGCAGCCGCTGTCATCGCCTACGTCGGGCGGGGATTGAACGACGACGCAACGATGTTGCTGATCGAATATCGGGGAAACTCCGCTCGCCAGTAGCGCTTCCGGAGTGAGACGGAGTCAGATTCGTTCAAGTTCTTTGCCATCGAACAGTGGCTGCATTTCGTTCTCTTCGACGTCTGATTGCATCTCGATGTCAGTCGGAACCTGAAGAGGACCCGACGCAGCTGCGATGATTGCCGGCAGTAGACGGGCGTCGCTGGAGGTGTTGAGGAACAGGCCTGGGCGACCGAGGACGAAGTTCACGCCATTCGTCAGCGCGTCGCCGGCGGGCAGCGCCTGGTACCAGGAAAAGTGCGGCTCGGCCGAGTCCTCGCTCCAGCGTCGTCGCGCCACCGACTTGATGGTCTGCACGGCTACATCGCGCTCGGCACACAGCGCCAGCAATTCCTCGGTGTCGGTGCTGTACTGCTCGTTCTGCATCATCAGGTAGTTGTAGGGCAGCAGCACCGAGTCGAAATCGAACTGTTCGAGACTACGCAGGTGCATGCGCGGGATCCGTGTCCCGTGACCGGTGACGCCGATGAACTTCACGAGTCCCTCGTCACGGGCCTGGACGAGCGCAGCGACCGCACCGCCTGGAGCGTGTGCCATTTCCCACTCCTGCGCCTCGACGAGATTGTGCAGCTGGATGAGGTCGACGTGATCGACGCCGAGCCGCTGCAGCGAGAGTTCCAACTGGGCGCGGGCGGCGTCGCCAGTGCGCGCATCGGTCTTCGTGGCGAGGAAGAACTCGTCACGGTGATCTGCGAGGAACGGCTGCAACCGCAGTTCAGAGTCGCCATACGATGCCGCCGTGTCGATGTGGTTGATGCCCGACTGCAGCACGATATCCAGTACTTCGTCCGCCTTCTGCTGGCGCATTCCGCCGAGCGAGGCGGCGCCGAACAGCACCCGAGTGCTGAGATGACCAGTACGACCGAAAAGCTCCTGAGGCAGCATCAGCCAACGGTACCCCAACCCGCCATGCGCCAGACCAGCCAGCGCCGGACCACACGCAACCGGCAGAGGGAACCTACAGTCGCCACCATGAGAGCAGCCGTGTACTACGAGACCGGCGGACCCGATGTGTTCCGCTACGAAGAAGTCGCCGAACCGACGGTGCGCGCCGGCGGTGTCGTCATCGAAGTCGGTGCCGTCAGCATCCAGGGTGGCGATCTGCTGCACCGTCAGAGCGGTGTCCTGGCCACCAGCCCGCACATCGTCGGCTATCAGGCCGCTGGCACGATCGTCGCCGTCGGTGATGGGGTCACCGACCTCGCCGTCGGCCAGCGGGTGGTAGCAGTGATGGGCAACGGCAGCCATGCCGAGTTCGCCAGCATCCCTGCCGGCTCGGCATATGCGATCCCCGACTCGATGTCGATCACCCAGGCCGCTGGGATCCCGATCGAGTTCGGGACGGCTGATGACTGCCTGTTCGAATTCGGCAAACTGCGGGCAGGCGAAGCGGTCCTGATCCAGGCGGGCGCAGGCGGAGTCGGACTGGCCGCGATCCAACTGGCACGAGCCGCAGGTGCGTCCGTCATCGTCGCCACCGCCTCGAGTGACGAGCGGCTCGAACGACTTCGCGATTATGGGATGGATCACGGGATCAACTACTCGAAGGCCGACGTCGCCTCGGAGGTCCTGCGCCTGACTGATCGTCGCGGCGTCGACCTCGTCGTCGATCCCGTCGGCGGCCACGTGCTGGAGGGGAGTATCGCCTCGCTCGCCTATCGCGGTCGAGTCAGCTGGGTCGGCCGCGCCGGTCGCGAGGAACAGCCGCCGGCGGTCTGGCCATTGATGGAAAAGAATGCATCGATCACCGGTGTGTTCCTGGGTGCCGAGTTCGCCGCCAACCCTGCCAGGACGCGTGCGATGGTCGAAGGGCTGATCTCCCGCGTCGCCAGCGGTGAATTGCAGGTCGTGATCGACTCCGAGTTCGCCCTCTCCGAGGCCGCAGCAGCCCATCGCCACATCGAGAGCCGCCAGGCCTTCGGGCGGGTTCTCCTGCGTCCCTGACAGCCACGCGCCTCGACATTCCTCGGCGTCTGGGGAGTTGTGTCAGCAGGTCACGCGGTGCGCAGCGCTGCTGCTTCGCCTGCACAGTCGTAGATCTGGCCGCTGTATGCCGATGGGAGTGTCGGGTCTCGCGCCGTCGTCACGGGTGTGGATGCGCCGCGAGCCGCGGCGATCACCGAGTTCGCCGCAGTGTTGCCTCCACCGATACCCCCAGTACGGCCGCTTCCGCCACCGCCTCCGAATCCGAAACCTCCCGTCTGTACATATCGGACCTGTCCGCCGGCAACGAACTCGGCGAACCTGGCGACGGTCAGCGAGTTGTCGGTCCCCATGAATCCGCCGATGGCCATCACCGTCACGCCTTGATCGGCCGTCAATCCGGACCCGTCCTGAGCGTTTGCAAGGACGAGGTCCCACGTTTCGTCGGTGTGGTGGTCGAGGAGCCACTGTGCCAGCGCCTGGTCGCCGTTCGACGATTTCGAGCCGAAGGAACCGTCGGCGACGCCAGTGCGCGGTCCTGCCTGGGGCAGGGTGGCGTTGAGGACGGCGTTGTTCGTTTCACTCACCGCCCATGCCGCCCATGCCGCCGGAGCGACGAGCAGCGCGTTGGCGGCGCTGCACGACGGCTGCGACGCCGACCGCAACAGCCACCGCCGAGGCGCTGATCAGTACCGGTCGCGTCCATCCATAGAACGCCGGCTGACGATCGCTCGACGTCAGTTGCAGGTCTGCAGTGGCGATCAATGCTGCTGCGGCGACGAGCAGCCACCGTGTGTCGGCGCGCACCAGCGGCACCATCGACGCCACGCCGATGCCGATGACGGCGGCGAGACCTGGCACGACCGCCGACGTGAAGTAACTGTGGAACGTGACTCCGGCGATGCTGAAGATGCAGCTGTAGAGCAGCGTCCAGCCGATCCACATCGCCACTCCCGCTCGGCGAACACGACTGCGGCGGTTGAACCAGACGGCGACGCCGACGGCGAAAATTGCTCGTGGAGTCAGGCACCCCATCTGCCCGCCGATCGCAGGGCTCAACAGGCGGTAACGCCCTGGCGAGCCGCCCATGACGCCGCCGGGACCGGTCATGCCCCCGGCACCACCAACTGCGCGCCCACCGAAGCCGCCGCCTCCGACGCCGTTGCCCTCGACCCGACCGAGGCCGTTGTAGCCGAGTAGGAGATCCATGACCGTGTTGTTCCTGCTTCCGCCGACATACGGTCGCGGCGCCGCCGGGATGGCGTCGACGATCAGTATCCATGGGAACGACAAGACGGCAACGGATGCGGCGAGCACTGTGCCATGGCCGATGCGACGTCGCCATGTCGTCACGCCGAGCAGCACGGCCGCAGCGAAGGCCGGCAGGTTGAGCCGGTTGACGGCCACATTGTTGGGCGACACCGCCAGTACGAGTGCTGAGATCGTGGCGGCGACGACCCCGAAATGTCGATGAACGACGATCCACAACATCGCCACCGCAGCGACACCGGCGAGCGCCGATGGCAGGATCACACTTCACGTCGATACGCCGAAGATCCGTACGACGATCGCTGTGACCCACAACGGCAGCGGCGGTTTGTCGACGCTGATGAATCCGCCGCTGTCGAATGCGGCGAAGAACCAGTTGTGCCAACTGCCTGCCATCGAGCGTGTCGCCGCTGTGTAAGTACTGGTTGCCGAGGCCGTTGTGCGCAAGGCCCCCAGTGTTCACGCCGAGGGAAACGACGCTGACCCCGACGAGCAGGACGCGAGCGTTGATACGGTCACGCGATCCACCAGACCTGCCGAGATCAGCGAGGCAGGTGAACGCCCAACCGGCTCACAGCAGCCACCCGGCACGGTCGAGGTCGGTGCGCTTGTTGCGCTGCGTCAGCCACAGGCCGGCGACGAGGCCGAACAGGGCCATCGGGATCAACCAGGAAATCAGTCCGCCGGCCTCGCTGTTGAACAAGCGGAACCAACCGGGGGTGCCACCGAAACCGCCGAAGGCACCGAACCCGCGGCAGCCACCCCAGCCGCCGTTCCCGAATAGCCGGTCGAGGCCGTTGTAGCCGAACACGAGGGTGAGGATCGAGTTGTCCTGCGTCGAACCGATGAACGGACGCGAGGCCGCCGGAACGAGTGCGACGACGCCGATCCACCAGCTTCCGGAAACGACGAGCGTGACGAGCGTGACGAGCAGCTGGAGGAGCCGGGTGCCGAGCTTCGGTGGGCCGGCAGCCAGATAGACGATCACGAACGCCGGCAGTACGAGGAAGGCCTGCAGCATCTGGGTGTCGAACGCCAACCCGCTCAGCGCGGCGGCGATCAGCAGGAATCGGGTACGCCCACTCTCGAGCGCCCGCCACATCGCCCATGCGGCAGAGACACCGAGGAAAGTGAGGAAGGTGTCGGGGTTGTTGTTGCGAAACATCGCCGTAGCGATCGGCGTGACCGTGAGGGCGATGGCGGCGAGATGAGCGGCGGGATTGCCCTTCCACTTGCGTACGAGATGGTGCGGTGTAGTAGCTGTTGGCGTTGCCAACGCCATCGAGGTTCCACAGATACAGCGCCGCCGTCAACGCTCCGATCACCGCCGTGATCCATGCAGCACCGGTGGGCTGTTTCCAACGACTGACATCGCCTGGTTGCGTCGCCGATTCCTCACCTGCACTGCCGGTCGCCAATGGGTCGATGGCCGGCTCTGTCGGGGCCGTGTCGTCGAACGTCAGCGTCTCGAGCTGTCCCTTCGCCGCTCGGTGACGACAGATGATCGACGATGAAGCTGTGAGAAACCTGGATATCCGCTCTGTCTTCAGGTGGATTCTGCATACGTCGTGTATGAGTCCGTCGATAGCTTCTTTCGCGCTATCGCCGGCAATGATGTCCCATTTCTTGAAAAGCGATATATTTGGTTTGGGTTGTCCCGGGCGGGGAGAAAGGAACCACCGTGAAATCAATCAACGGCGTCCAATTGACCATTGCAAAACTGGTGCTGTTCGCAGCACTCGTCATCGCATTTCCGATGCCGAGAAAATGGTGACAGGCTAGGCGATGGCTGAACGGCAGGGTGGTCCGCGTCTCGCGACGTTGGACCACTATGTCGCTGCGGTCATCGTTGCCGCTATCGCCGGCGTCGGCGCGACGGCGTTGATCGAACGAGACTATTGGACGAGACCGCAGAACTGGACGGCGGTGTGGCTGTTCGCGGCGATGCTGCTCCTCGGAGAGATGCAAAGTGTCGGATGGCTGCGTCTCAAAGATGGCGGTGAGGTGACGCCGGGGTGGGCGTTCTCATTCTCCATCCTGCTCCTGGGGTCTCCGTTGCTGTCGATGCTGGCGATGTCGGTCGCCTGCATGTTGCCTGACCTGCGTCGGCGAAAAGGTTTGCAACGAACCGTTTTCAACGTCGCCCAAACCGTGCTCGCGCTGTTCGCCGCAACGGTCGTGCTGACGGTCTGTGGGGACACAGGGTTGATCTCCAGCCACACCTCGTTCTCGCCCGGCAGAATGGTGGCGACGATCGCTGCGGCGTCGGCGATCTTCCTGACGAACAGCGTGTTGACCTGCGTCGCTATCGCCCTCAGCCTCGGCATCGCCGTCAAGTCCGTCCTGAGACGGGCGTTCACGCTCACATTGTCCGCCGACGGCGCCCTGCTCGTGTTGTCACCGCTGTTCGTCATCGCCGCAAACTTCAGCCTGGCCACCGTTCCACTGCTCGGCTTGATCGCTTATCTGGTCTACAACAGTTCCCGCGAGGCACTCGAGCGTGAGCACCGGGCGGGTCACGATCATCTGACGAGTCTGCTCAACACTCCGACGTTCCACGATCATGTCAACGGTCATCTGGCGACGTCGCGGGCGAGTGCAGCGCGTGGCTGTGTGCTGCTGCTCGACCTCGACGGATTCAAGAGTCTCAACGACCGCCTCGGTCATCAAATCGGTGACGAGGTCCTTCGACGCGTCGGCGCGGTGTTGATCTTCGACCAGTCTCACGGAGCCGTTGCTGCCAGGCTCGGCGGGGACGAGTTCGCCGTTTTCTTCCCGGACATCGATGTTCCGGCGCAGGCAGTCGCTGAGGCACGCCAACTCGCCGAGCGCCTTCGTGCTCCACTGGATATCAACGGATTCCCGATCTCGACGTCTGCATCGATCGGAGTCGCCTTGCTCGACCGCACATCGAGCACGTCGGAGGAGGTACTCCGTCATGCCGACCTGGCGATGTATCGGGCAAAGCGCAATCGAACGGGAGTCGAATTGCATGTCGCCCAACAGGCAGGTGAGGTCGGCGGAGGGCGCATTTCGCTCCTCGCCGATGTCGTCTACGCGCTCGACCGTCACGAACTCTGGCTTGCGTACCAGCCGTTGGTCAATGTTCGTTCTGGAAAGGTCGAGGGTTTCGAGGGGCTGCTTCGCTGGACGCATCCGACGCTCGGTCTGGTGATGCCGAACGAGTTCATCGGCCTTGCCGAGCACACGGACCTCATCGATTCGATCACCGAACGGGTGCTGCTGTTGGCGTGTCAGGACGCCAAGCTGCTGATGGCCAAGGCACCTGATCTGCGGATTGCCGTCAACGTGTCGACGCAGAACCTCTGCCGTCGTCAATTCCCTATGACCGTTCGTCGGATTCTCGACGAGCAGGGAATGGATCCCGCCTCCATCGAGATCGAGTTGACCGAAAGCGCCTTCGCGCTGCAGCAGGAGATCGCCACCGACGCCATCAAGGAGCTGCGCGATCTGGGTGTCGGCCTGGCGATGGACGATTTCGGGTCGGGGTATTCTTCGTTCTCCCGTCTGCTGACGACGCCGGTGACATCGCTCAAGATCGATCAATCGCTGATTCGTAATATGACGAACGACGACCGCAATTTTCTCGTGATCCGTACGGTGATCGACCTCTGCGCTGCGCTCGGACTGCGCTCGACGGCCGAAGGCGTGGAGAGCATCGAGACGATCAACCAGCTCGGGGCGCTCGGCTGCGACCTCGTGCAGGGCTACGGCATCGCCCGCCCGATGGCCGCCTGTGACGCTGCCAGATGGTTGGAGGAGCATCCAGTCGGCGTGCCGATCACGATTGACAGCACCGGTTGATCGTCGTCTGCGCGCTCGGGTTGTCGATCGTCGAGGGCATCGCCCATGAACACGGAGGCACGGCGACGGCCGACAGTGCCGCCGAAGGGGGCGCCATATTCACGGTCTCGTTGCCGCTGGGTTAACCGATCCTGCTGACAGGGCTACTCAGACGCAGACGGGGAGATGGGCGTCGATCCACTCGTCCCGGAAGCCTCGGCAATCGAGTGCACCATCAGCAGCGGCGAGTGGAGCAAAATTCGTATCCCCGCCGCGCTTGCGGTCGAAGTATCACCGGCCCGGTGACGCTGAACCTCGAGCGTTGCTGCCTGCACAGACCGGTGTTGTCAAGCGCGGGTGTAGACCGTCGAGCCGACCGACAGCAGGCCTTTGCTCACCGAGGCGAGAACGACGCAACTGCTCTGGCCGACAGTAGAGATGACCTTCTTGTAAGTGTCGGAGTACTTCGTTTCGGTCGCCCCGGCCGGCTTGACGGTGAAGGTGATCTGGCCACCGATGTACTTAGCCCACACGGTCTGACCGAGGCAGGTTGCCGACCCCGACTGCGGGCCACCAGGAACGGTCGTGGTCGGTGCCGGGGCTGACATCGTCGTCGGTGCCGGGGTCGGTGTCGGGGTTGCTACCTTGGTCGTCGGTTCGGTGTCATCATTCGTCACCGATGCAGCAGCGGTCGTCGTTGTCGTCGCGACTTTCGGTGCCGTGGTCGTCGTCGTGGGTGCCGGTTCGGTGGGCTGTTGGACGAGTACGGCCGGCGGGGCAACCGTCGGCGAAGCCGTGGCCAATGTCGGAGCGGGCGTCGTGTCGGCGACGATCGCCGTGGTCGATGGTCCCTTCGGCGATGTCGACGATCCCCTCGGCTTGGTCGGTGTCTTGGCC
>JAYTOR010000018.1:0-11462 GCA_043747685.1 Actinomycetota bacterium | reverse complement strand
GGCCAGTCGATCGCCCGTGGGGAGATGGTGGCGATGCTGTTCGGTTCCGCCAACCGTGACCCCGAGCACTTCCCGGACGCCGACCGCTTCGACGCCGGTCGCGGCGATGCCTCGCACGTTGGCTTCGGTGGTGGCATCCACTTCTGCATCGGCGCACCGCTCGCCCGCCTCGAACTCGACGCGAGCCTCACGCAGTTGGTCAGGCAGTTCCCCGACCTGGAGCTCGCTGAAGAGCCCGAATACCATCCGACCTTCGTGATTCGCGGCCTGCAGAGGCTGCTGCTCGAAATCCGCTGACCTACTCCGTCAGTTGGTCGACGATGGTTGGGTCGTCTAGCCGCGAAGGAGCGAGAGCGCTTCGGCGCGGGTCGATTGCTGGGCGAGCGAGCCGCGGACCGCCGACGTTGTCGTCGTCGAGCCGGGCTTCATCGCTCCGCGAATCGTCATACAGAGGTGCTCTGCTTCGAGCACGACCAACGTCCCCGACGCTCCGAGGCGCGCCATCATGTCGTCGGCGATCTGGCCCGTCAGACGTTCTTGCACCTGGAGGCGATTCGCGTAGCCGTCGACGAGCCGGGCGATCTTCGACAGGCCGCAGACAGCGCCGTTGTCTCCCGGCACATAAGCGACATGCGCTTTGCCCATGAACGGAAGCAGGTGGTGTTCGCACATTGAGGAGAACGAGATGTCACGAACGATCACCATCTCACGATGATTGATCGTGAACTGCCGCTCGAGGTGTCTGCCCGGATCCTCGCGATAGCCGCTCAGGAGTTCTGCGAAGCTTCTGGCGACACGATCGGGCGTGTCCAACAGCCCGTCTCGATCGGGGTCCTCGCCAACCGCTGCCAGCAGTTCGCGAACGGCTGCTGCCGCTCGCAGAGCATCGAATGGCGGTCGTTCGTCGGTCACGTGTGATTCCTCCAACGTCTGTTCGACGTTCGACGTTATCGGGCGTTGCTAGGCGACGCTGCCGAGCTCATCAGCCGGAGCGAGAAGGATGCTACCGAGGTGCTGCAGGCCGAGTCGAATGCGCGATTTGATCGTGCCCTCCGGGATGCCGAGGACCGTTGCAGCTTCGCGATACGTGCACTGCCCGTAGCAGACGATCGTCAGCGCCTGGCGTTGCACCTCTTTGAGTTGGTTGAGTGCACCGACGACGGCCGTCGTCGTCTCCGTCTGGAGGAGGCGTTGATCGATGTTGTCGATGGAGTAGTCGACGGCCCGACGGTCGGCTTCTTCGCGTCGACGACGAGCGTGCTGAGAGCGCATCGAGTCGACGGCGATGTTGCGCGCCATCGCCAGCAGATATGAGCGCATCGTTCCCCGAATGGGATCGAACCGTTCGGGGCGCTGCCAGAGCCTGATGAACGCTTCCTGAGTGACGTCGGCGGCGAGGTCGTCGCCGCAGGTCATCCGGACGGTGTTGAAAACGGCGCGGTGGTGTCGCTCGTATATTTCCTGGAAGTCGTCCGGGTCGAGCCCTGCCGACTGCTTTTCACGACCTTCCACTAGGTCGTTCGCTGCGTTCAACTGCGCCTCCGAATCGCGGGACTGCGGTTGCAGTTCCAGCCCGTGCGAGGCAATGGATGCCTCAGCGGAGTCCACCTACCCGGGGTGTCAGACGTTCAAACATCGTCGTTTCCCGTGGCCTTCTACACTCAGGTCGTGAAGATCTCCGAACTCGACCACATCGTCTTGCGTGTCTCCGATATGGAGCGTTCGGTGAGCTGGTATTCGCAACTGCTCGGACTCGAGACCGTGCGTTTGGAGGAGTGGAGGGCAGGCACGGCGACGTTCGTGTCGATGCGTATCACCGACTCGACGATCATCGATCTGCAGCTCGGGGAGATCACTGGAACGAACATGGATCACGTCGCTTTGGTGGTCGAAGACGCCGACCTCGCGGATATCGCCCGGTCAGGTCTGTTCGGCGACGTGCGCCCTCCGCGCCCACTGTACGGAGCCCGCGGTTCAGGTCTCGGGATCTACATCACGGATCCCGACGGGCACCGCATCGAACTGCGCACCTATCCGGCACCGCAGTGAGTTTCCCTCCCGACCCCCCGGCTGAGTGCGCCCGCCCGGCCGAATGCGGACAGCCGGCTGAGTGCGTACGCCCGGCTGATGTCAAGCTCTGGTGGTGACAATGCCGACTATCGCGGTCCAAGCGAAACCACTGCCGTATGCGCCGCCGTCCGACCCGGCAACCCCGGCCGTCTACGCGTGGCCACTCAGCGTCGTCGCCGGCGAGCGCGTGGCGATTCACGGGCGCGGCCCCGTCGGGACCGCCCGCCTGAAAATCGTCCGTGTCGGCGCAGCCCGTGTGACCATCCACACCACCGATGTCAGGCTGGCACCCCAGGACCTGTCGCCCGGGGCAGACGCCTTGGGGTGTGAGTGGCCGGTGATCGCCGAGGTCACCATGCAGACCGACTGGCCGTCCGGCTACTACGAGATCGTCGTCAGCGTTGCGGATCGCTCCGATGTCGTCGCCTTCTTCGTCGTCCGTTCGTCGACCCCGAACCCAGACCGTCTGCTGCTCGTGCTGACGACCAACACGTGGAATGCCTACAACGATGTCGCCGGGACGAACATCTACAACGGCGGCACACATGCGTCGTTCGTCCGTCCGCTCGCCCCCGGATTCCTACGAAAGCCCGGCGGTGCCGGAAGCCGCGTGACGGTCCTCGGCCCGCCGGATCCTCGGATGCGAACCCATGTCGGACACATCCGTACGCACGGTCTGTCGGCCTGGTCAGGTTCTGCCGGCTGGCCGTCATGGGAGCTGCCGTTCGTGGTCTGGGCGGAGAACAACGGGATCGAGATCGATTACGCCGTCAATGCCGATCTCGAGTTCGTGCCGAACGTGCTCGAGGGGCGGCGGCTGTACCTCAGCATCGGTCATGACGAGTACTGGTCGTGGGGCATGCGCGACACGGTCGAGCAGTTCATCGCTGACGGAGGGAACGCTGCGTTCCTCAGCGGCAATGTCGCCTTCTGGCAGGTCCGGCTCGAGGACGAGGGCCGGACGATGGTCGGCTACAAGCAACGTTTCGAGCAGGATCCCGTCTACGGAACCGACCGTCAGGATCGCCTCACCAGCATCTGGTCAGACCGGTTGATCAACAGGCCGGAGAATCTGATGACCGGCCTGTCGTTCAACCGCGGCGGCTACCACCGCATCGGCAAGTCGGTCGGTGGGGGAGCGGGCGGCTACACTGTCCATCGTCCCGACCACTGGCTGTTCGAGGGTACCGATCTGTTCCGCGGTGACCTGCTCGGTGCGGCCGGGACCATCGTCGGTTACGAATGCGATGGTTGCGAGTTGGCGCTCGTCGACGGCGTACCGGTGCCGACCGGTGTCGATCGATGCCCGGAAGGGACCATCGCGCTGGCGACGGCACCCGCTTCGCCGTTCACGCGGGCCACAGCGCAGCGACCGGTCCCGGACGATGCGCTTTCAGAGGTCGAGTTCCATGCATGGCGGGTGCTCGGTTCGCACGACGCGGCGGCTGCTCGCCGGTTGGAGAACGGTCACGCCGTCTTCGCTGTTCGCGACGGTGTCGGCGGCAGTGGGACGGTCGTGTCCAGTGGATGCACCGACTGGGTATGGGGACTCGACGCCGCAGACCCGGCCGTCGAGAAGATCACGATGAATCTGCTCCGCCGGCTCGGCTGATCCATCGACTCCATTGACTCCATTGACGAAATCGAGTTGCCGTTGAATCCACTCATCACCCTCGCTGTCTTTCCCGTGATCTTCCTCGGCGAACTACCGGACAAGACGATGTTCGCCAGCCTCGTTCTGGCGACGCGAGGGAAGGCCAGCCACGTGTGGCTCGGTGCCGCCGGCGCCTTTGTCGTCCATGTCGTCATCGCCACGACCATTGGCGTTGCACTGTTCCATATCGTGCCGAAACGCGTGCTCGAAGGGATCATCGCCGCAATGTTCCTGTTCGGAGCGTTCTTTGCATGGCGCGAGGGCAACAGGGACGAGGATCATCTTGCACGGGAGGAAGCGTCGAAGCATGGCGTCATGGCCACCGCCTTCATCGTCGTCTTCCTCGCGGAATGGGGTGACCTCACGCAGATTCTGACCGCAAATCTGGCCGCCCGCTATCACTCGCCGCTCTCCGTCGGGATCGGGTCGACGCTCGCGCTGTGGTCGGTCGCCGCCATCGCCGTCGCCAGCGGCAAGACGCTGATCCGCCATATCAACGTCGCCACGATCCGCAAGATCACCGCAGGCGTGCTGGTGCTGCTGGCGGCCTACAGCGTCTGGGAAATCTTCCACTGACTCGCCACCCGCGACGCCGCTCGTTCCCGCTCGCGACGCTCGATCCGCATTTGGCCGGACGAAGTCGTGGGTCACATGCGAGACTCCGACGATGAAACTCGGAATCTTCGGCGTCGGCTCCGGTATGACCGCTTCACCGGCGAGCATCGCCTCGATCGCTCCGTTGATCGAGGAACTGGGATTCGATTCGATCTGGGCCGGCGAGCACATGGTCGCTCCCTCGCCCCGCGTTGCGCCGTCGCCGATCGAGCCCGACTATCCGATGCTCGACCCACTCGCCGTCCTCACCTATGTGGCTGCGCTGACGCAACGGGTGCTGCTCGGCACCGGCATCCTGCTGCTCCCGCAGCGCCCACCTGTGGCGTTGGCGAAGGCCGTGGCGAGCCTTGACGTGCTGTCGAACGGTCGGCTGCTGCTCGGCGTCGGCGTCGGCTATCTGCAACCGGAGTTCGCAGCGGTCGGCGCTGATTTCGCCAGTCGTGGGCGGCGCAGCGAGGAATACATCGCCGCGATGCGCGCACTGTGGACGATGGACGCGCCGACGTTCGATGGGGAGACCGTGCAGTTCTCCTGTGTGGACGCCTATCCGCGGCCGATACAGCCGGGCGGCCCGGCGCTGGTGATGGGCGGACATTCGCCGGGCGCCTACCGGCGGGCGGTGACGATGTCGTCGCAGTGGTACGGCTTTGCGATGGACCCCGCCGGTACGGCCCGATGCCTCGCCGGCATTCGCGCAGCGGCTGATCGCTACCAACGCCCAGCGGAATACGGCGAGCTGACGATCAACATCACACCGAACCGCCGCCTCACGCCGGAACTCGTCGAACAGTACGCTGTGCTCGGCGTGCACCGACTGATCCCGATCCTCGGGGGAGCCGACGACGCTGGTATCGAAGCATCGATCCGCTCCAACGCTCCGGAAGCACTGTTGCGCTGAAGGCCCGCCGCCGAAATTCAGCCTTACCTGCGGCGTTCCCGAGCGGCCGCCTCCCCAAGAGCGATGGGTCACTTTGTGGACGTGGAGTTCCGTCTTTGCTCCAACCCTCAACGCCGCCCGGAGCGCCGAGTCCGTTCGCTGAGCGGGCCGTGAGTTGCCTTGTAGTGAATCGTCCACCGCTCCCCGACGAGGTGACTGGCGTTACGCTCGGCCTGGAAACGTGAACTGTTGGAGTGTGGATCGTATGAAGTACCGCAAACTCGGAACGACGGGAATGGATGTGTCGAGGATCTGCCTCGGCTGTATGAGCTACGGAATCTCCGGTCGCGGCGCACACGAGTGGACGCTCGACGAGGAGCAGAGTAGGCCGTTCTTCAAGCAGGCGATCGAAGCAGGCATCAACTTCTTCGACACCGCCAACGTCTATTCCGAAGGCACGAGCGAAGAGATCACCGGGCGAGCGCTCGCCGATTTCGCCAAGCGTGACGAGGTCGTGATCGCCACCAAGGTGCACGGTCAGATGCACAAGGGACCGAACGGCAGCGGTCTGTCGCGCAAGGCGATCATGAGCGAGATCGACGCCAGCCTGCGCCGCTTGGGGACCGACTACGTCGATCTATACCAGATCCACCGGTGGGATCGAAAGACGCCGATCGAGGAGACGATGGAGGCGTTGCACGATGTCGTCAAGGCCGGCAAAGCGTTGTACATCGGTGCCTCCTCGATGTACGCCTGGCAGTTCTCCAAGGCCCAGTATCTCGCCGAACGCAACGGCTGGACAAAATTCGTGACCATGCAGAACCACTACAACCTGCTGTATCGGGAAGAGGAACGCGAGATGATGCAGCTGTGCGCAGATCAGGGTGTCGGCGTGATCCCGTGGAGCCCGTTGGCCCGTGGCAAGTTGACCAGGCCGTGGGACACGACGACGTCGCGGAGCGAGACAGACCTGTTCGGCAAGACGCTGTATCAGCAGAGCGACGCAGCGATTGTCGACCGTGTCGGTCGGATCGCCGAAGAACGCGGCGTGACCCGGGCGCAGATCGCGCTGGCGTGGGTCGCCAGCCACCCGTCGGTGACGGCACCGATCGTCGGGGCGACGAAGCCGCATCACCTCGAGGACGCCATCGCCTCGGTCGAAATCCAGTTGACGGCGGAAGAAATTGCTCCGCTCGAAGAGCCATACACGCCCCGTGCGGTCTCCGGCTTCATGTGACCAGACTGGTCATCCAGATTCGGCCGCTGCCAAAATCGTCGATCTGAAAAAGGCGATGTGCGCCCCCCGCTGCGCTTGACCGTGCATTCAGCGATGTGGTCTTCTTCGCTGATTGCCACTGTCTGCCAGGCCGAAGTCCCGCTCGACACCCGACCCGGTGCAGTACACGGCTACCATTCATGACGTCGAAGGGAAACCTCACCATGACCATCACCGAGCATCAGACGACAGGGATCACCGCTCCGCAGACCAGTTTCACGACGTTCGAGGGATCGACGCGCGAGGACTGGGCGATCATCATGAAAGAGATCGTCCACACACAGGCGGCAGCCGCTGAGAACATCATCGAGCAGATGCGAATGCTGGAACGTGACCAGGGTGGATTCCCGGTGAGCCGCCTCGAACACAGTCTGCAGACCGCAACCCGTGCAGAGAAGGACGGGCGCGACGAGGAGTACGTACTGTGCGCCCTCGTTCACGACATCGGTGACACACTCGCCCCGTACAACCATCCCGACATCGCCGCTGCGATCGTCAAGCCGTTTGTCTCCGAGGCGAACCATTGGATGGTGGCGCACCACGGCATCTTCCAGGGCTACTACTTCTGGCACCACATCGGCGCCGACCGCAATGCGCGCGACGCCTACGCCGACTCGCCGTTCTATGAGCAGTGCGAGGAGTTCTGCGCCAAGTACGACCAGACCGCCTTCGACGCCGACTACGTCAGCAACCCGCTCTCCTACTACGAACCGTTGCTGCACCAGTTCTTCACGCCGAAGCCCTGACCCAGTACATGCGTCATTACGGGTCCAGCAGCTGACACGTTTTTCGTGGGCGCCCTACCCGGCAACCGTATTTTCCCGCTCTGCGCTGTTCGGGCGGCTCACTTCGTTGGCGTGAGCCGCCCGACCGACAAGCTTCCCACGGGTCAGCCGATGGTGATCGAGCGCCAGTTCTGGTACATGTGGCCACCGTTCCAGACGTCGTTGATGATCGCCCTGTCAAAAAGGCGGACGAAAACGACGTAGCAGCACGCTTCGACCTGATCAGCCCACGGATCCCACGTCACCGTGATGCCGGGGGCCGGTGCCCCCAGGTCGTTGCGGTCACCGTTGTAGGTCTTCGAGAAGATGCCGATCGATCCGCTGCAGCCGCCGTAGGCGGTGACGTCGAGCGAACTGAAGTTCTCATCCGTTCCGACGATGTGCACCTCGATCGGGCCCTTGTCCTTGGTCACCTGAGCGCAACAGCCGAGCTGCTCGCCGCCCTGGCTGAATTCGATCAGCGGGCGACCGTCGACATCGGGTCCCTGTGGCCCGACGTTGTCGACACGGACCGGGACCGGATGGCTGGGGAACTCGGTGAGAGCAGCATTGCGCACGACCATGCGCACGTAGTAGGTGACATTGGCGTCCACCGCAGGTGTCTCCCAGTCGGTGAGGTACGTCTGACCTTCCGAGTAGAATTGCATGTCGGCAATCGTGTACCAGTCGCCTGTCGGGACCCGCGGGACCTCGATCGGCGGGAAGATCTGCGTGCAGTCGACGAGCGCCGTTCTGATGGCCGTCCACGGACCGGTCGAGCTCGGACCGAACTCGACCTTGTACTGCGTCGCACCAGCAACATTGAACAGCCCGTTGATGTGAACGCTACCTCCGAAAGGGTGGTCGCCGACCCCGGCGGCATGGTTGTCGATCGGAGTGAACACGCCAGGGCTGCTCGGTCCCGCGGCATAGCCGACAGCATCGAAATGACCGACGGGAATCTCGCCGACCTTGATCAGTTCAGGCATCGGCGGACACATTTTCCGGCAGGCGAAACGGCAGCGGACGCCGCACAGCCAATGGCACAGCTGATGGGCGAAACGCTCTATCTCGTTCTTCGTGATGAAATCCTGGAAACTCTTGGCGTCCTCCGAGCCGATCATCTCGAGCAACTTCTCCAGCGTCTCGCGATCGCGTGCGAGCCGGCCGGTGTACTCGGCAAAGGCCCGCCATTCCTCGACGTCGAAGTCGGTAGCGTGCTCGATCCTGCCGACCAACTTCGCGCAGATGAACACGCAGTGCTTACTGCAGAACCATCGGCAGATATACCGGCAACGGTCGAGCAGGCTGGCGCGCCCGAGCGCATCCTGGAACTTCTCGGCATCATCGGCGCGGAACGCCGCTGCTGCCTGGGTGAACAGTTCGGGTTGCTCGGCAAGCTTGGCGATCGTCTCTCCTGATGCCTGCAGCTCCTCCAACCGGTCTTCGTTGTCGCTCATGGCAACACTCCTCGTGGTGATTTCGAAGTCGCCGCGTTGCGGCTTCGAAATTGGCGAGCACGATGACCGCTGCCGGATACATCGAGCTTGATGATTTTCCTGGGTATTCCGGAGATCCCGCAGCGTCCAGCGCTCCGATCGCCCGCACAGCGAATCAGTCGACCCAACGTGTCACCATGGTTCGATGGAGTACACGCAGATCACTTACGCGGTCGACGGTCCGATCGCCACCATTACGCTCAACCGGCCGGACAAGCTGAACGCGTGGACGCCGAAGATGGCAGAGGAGCAGGTCGATGCTATCGACACCGCGAACGGCGACCCGGCGATCGGTGCCATCGTGATGACCGGCGCGGGTCGCGGCTTCTGTGCCGGCGCTGACATGGAAGCGACGTTCAGTACCCGTATCGGCGGGACCGATCCAGGCAACGACACCGCCGGCGGCATGGGAGGCATGCCGAGGGGTCTCGACTGGGTGACGTTCATCCGCCAGAGCAAGCCGGTCGTGTGCGCGATCAACGGGGCTGCTGTCGGCATCGGCGTGACGATGTGCCTGCCGTGCGATCAGATCATTGCCTCCTCGACAGCCAAGTTCGGTATGGGTTTCATCAAGATGGGCCTCGTGCCGGAACTCGCCAGTACCCGTCTGTTGGCGGCACGGGTCGGCTTCGGCAAGGCGAGCGATCTGTTTCTGTCCGGTCGGCTGATCCTCGGCCCCGAGGCCTATCGGATCGGACTCGCTGACCAACTCTCCGAGCCAGCCGACCTGTTGGCGACAGCGCAGGCTGTTGCGTTGTCCTACGCCGCAAACCCTGATCCACAGCTGCGGATGACGAAGCAGTTGCTGACCGACAACGTCGTCGAGACGGACCTCGCGGAGATCCAACGTCGGGAATCAGCGCTGCTCGCCGAGTGCTGGAAGTCGGCCGAGCACAAAGAAGCCGTCGATGCCTTCCTCGGCAAACGGCCGCCAGTCTTCCGCCCCGCCTGATCGCCGCCGTCGCCCGGTCCATCGCCCCGCCGCTCACCGCCCCGCCGCTCACCTTCCCGCCCCCCGCTCGCCTTCCCGCCCCCGAGGGTTGGGTCAGAAAGTGAAAGCGCCTCCACAAAGTGACCCATCGCTCGCTCGTTCCCCCCGGGTCGTGGGAGTTAGCGGGAGTGCAGCGCGGCGAGGCGGGACTGCATGTCTGCGCGCTGCAGTCGGTGCAGCGTCGATTCGTAGATCGCTCTGGCAACAGCGGCTCGACGCCGCGGGTCGAGGGCGTTGGCGCCCATCACCGCAGCATCGTCGGGGGTCGGTTGGAAGGCGACGACGGGGATTCGACGGCGGCGAAGTCGCAATGCCTCGGTGTCGAGCAGCGCGCCTGACCATCGCCGGACCGGTTGATCGGCACCGAGGCGCAGGCGGTTGCCGGTGATCGACATCGGGGAGCTGACGATGACGAGGTCGACGCCGGCGTCGGCGAGGAGGTCAGCGTTTGTCGGTGAGTGCAACCCGCCATCGACGTAGTGCTCGCCGTCGATCGTTACCGGCGCGAAGAATCCGGGGATGGCGCACGATGCAGCGACAGCCGAGGGAAGTGGCGGTAGCAGGCCATCGCGTCCGAAGACGACCCGCTTGCCATCGCTCTGATGTACGGCGCACAACCACAACGGGTCGGTCGGCCAGCGCTCCGAGAACAGCCCGCCGATTGCCGAGGAGATCATGCCGGTACTGACGGTGCCGTCCGGCAGCAGCCCGGCGAGCAGCGCCCAAGGTGCGGCAGCGAACGGCCTGGCAACGGCCCGCCCGAGGATCGACGCCATTTCTGCCGGCCGACGGGACTTGGGTGCCTCACGCAACGGCGGGATCGCTGCTGGCGAACCGACGCGTCGCATCAGCCGGGCTCCATTGGCGGACAACGGGCGACCCTCTGCTCTGGCGAGCATGTCCGTCGGAGAGAGACCGGCGCGCAGCGTCGTCCCGGCGATCGAGCCCGCCGACGTACCGACGATTATTGCAGCTTTGCGTGCGTCCCAGCCCGCCGCATGGTGCAGTGCTGCCAGCACGCCGGCATGGAAGGCACCACCGGTCACGCCGCCCGCGCCGAGCACCAGCCCGATCTTCATCGCAGCTTCGCTCACGACCTCAACCTACTCTGACCGCTTCAGCGGCGACGCCGTTGCGGGCGTGGCGATGGAGGATCAGTGCACGATTGAGTTCGGCGCAGATCAGACAGACGAAGGCATGGAGGGTCAACCAGGCGATGAGGCCGATAACGGAGGCGAACATGCCATAGGCAGGGGTTGCCTTGGCCGTCGAGCGGCCAACCACCGTGACGCCGAACAGTTGCAGTCCGGTGTAGATGAATCCGCCGATCACCGCTCCCGGGAGCAGCTGCCGCCACGGCTGCTCCTTGACGCAGAGCCAATGGAAACTCAAGAGCAGCAATGTCGTGTTGATGACGAACGTGGCGATGAGCAGCAGCACGACGTTCACGCCGGCAATACTCGCCTTGGCGGTGAGGCCGGCGACGATCGCCGCCCCGATCTGGCCGCCGCCGATGATGCCGATGCCGATCAACCCACGGAGTCTGGTGATCGCCAGGTTCGGGCGATCGTCGAGCGGGATCTCGGCGATGTCGTTGAGTGAAGCCTGGAGGCCGACGAACGCCTTGGTCCCTGACCACAGTGCGGCGAGCAATCCGAAGACCAGCACGAGCACGCTGCCGTGGAGCGCCGAGGGATCTGTGTGGATCTGCTCGCC
>JAYTOR010000017.1:0-21495 GCA_043747685.1 Actinomycetota bacterium | reverse complement strand
CGAACTGTTCGGGTTCATCGGCGCACTACTCGCCGTCCCATTCTCCGGCGCAGCCCAAGTCATCGTCAAAGCAATCCGGGTTCAACGCCGCCAAGAAGCACTCATCGTCCCAATCACACTCAAACCCCGACGCTTGCGTTGAACGTTTGAATACTCGCGTGTTTGGGAATTGGTGCCCCATGATTACTGTCGGACTTCTCCTCATGCTCATCGGCTTCGTCGCAGCGATTCCGCTTCTGTGGACCGTGGGAATCGTTGTCGCCCTCGTCGGTCTCGTACTCCTAGTTCTCGGCCACAACGGACGCCGCATCGGTGGCCGAAGCCACTACTTTTAAATATCGAACACACGCAAACGGCAGGCGTGCTGATGACGCTCATGTGAACCTCCTCAGAGTTGCTCGGCGGATTCCAGCGGTCGTCGCTACACGGGGGTTGTTCGGAGTGTACTGAACAGGGCGTGAGGGGTTCGCCAGTCGAGCACTTTGCGGGGTCGCCGATCGAGTTCTTCGCTGACCCTGGCGTGAGGGGGTGGGTCATCGCGGTCGCCTATGCCGAGAACAGTGCGGGCTGCTCGACCGTCGAGGCGCTACGACGTGCGTGTGCCTTCGAGACGGGAGAACTCACCGAAGTCGTTGCCGACTGTGCTGCGGCGGGGGTGACAGCGTTGTGGTGCTCGGCGATGACATGAGACCAGGCCTCGAGATCGAAACGACGGACCCGCAGCAGTCTTCCGACGCGGATCACCGGCAGGCCGTAACGACCGTTCGTCGCCAGGTACTCGCGCGCCAGCCGATACGCCAACGTCCGCCCGATCCGCAGGTGCTTCGCTGCTTCCTCCACCGTCATGTACATCGACGCCGTGTCACACGACTCGCATCTCGATCTCATGTTTGACTACCTCCGCTACTCATGCCTGCAAAAACGCGAATTCGTGACATCCCTCCGACACCAACGGGCGCGAGACAGCCGAAATGGTGAAAACTTTTCTGACGTCTTCTCTCAAATGACTGCGGAGTCCGCCGTGCGTTGCATCCGCTCCGCCTAATTCGCCAGAATCCGCTCGCGCCGCTCGGAGCACACCAATACGAGAATCGGCTTCCCCTCGTCAGGTATCTCCCGGGAGCCGGGTGTCCTGGTTGCGCCGGTACGGCAGTGCTGACAGTTGAATCGTCCACGTCCAATGCCTCCTCGGTAGCGGCTCGGTCGACCGCGACAACGTCGGCGGTCTCAACCCACAGAAGGGGCACCACTGGCTCGTGCCGTCACAAAGAGGTGACAGAAATTCGAACGCTCTCAGAGAATTGGGCGAATCAGCCCTCGCCGCATGGAGGCGACTATCGACAGTGGAGCGTGATCGACGACGAGTTCCCGGCGCCTGCCGACGATGAGTTCACTGCTGCGCTCGAGATGTCGCTCGCTGAATCCATCGACGGAGCAGTAGTCGTCCTGCCGGTCTCAGCTGCTGACAAGCTCGAGAGGTCCGCCGCCAAGGCGAAACCTGCCGCACGCTTCGTTGTCGACGCGCCGGCCGTAGACGGTGTGGCGGACACGTCCCCCACTGATGCGCAGTTGGGCGCGTCGATCGATGGCTACTCAGACACCCGTGGGTACACCAGCGAACTAGCTCCACGGCCCCATGTCATTGTCGCAGTGTGGCGTATTGACGCGCGGACCTGGCACGGACTTGGAGATCTTTCCTGTCAGCCGGGGAGCGCTCGAAGATGGGATCTGACCTGGTGATTCTCTGGAGCGGAAGACGGGATTCGAACCCGCGACCCTCACCTTGGCAAGGTGATGCGCTACCACTGCGCCACTTCCGCGTGGGCACTACAGGTTATCAACTCACTCGTACCCGCCAACCTCGTTTGCCGGGTTTCGTCGGCCGCGGTTGAACGTGACGAGCGGGGAGATCAGGCGGAGACCGGTCAGGGGCGGGAGACCGGTCAGGCGGTGGACGTTGGGCGGAGATCGATGCGCAGCACGAGAATGCCGTCCTCCAGCGTCGCCACCGAGTCCCCGACAATGGCGAAGTCCTGGAAATCCATTTTCGCCTGGTTGATGAATTGCGTGCGCTCGGCACCTGCCACCGGCGGAAGCGGGCGCTGTTTCACTGCTCTGGCGCGTTCTTGGAACCGGGCGATCATTGCTTCGACATCAAACGTAGCCATCGTTGTCACCGTAGCGCTGCGACGTCCGTCGCCACGGCGCATACTGCGGATTTCAGCGCCGGAATCGACGCCAGCGAGGCGTTTTGAACGAGTCGGTCACCGGCCCGGCGTGCTGCAGAGCTTCCGCCGATTCCACCGGACCAAAGGCCAATTCCTTCGATGGATCGAACTCGTCATCCTCATCGGATTCTGGCCCCAACAGCGAAAATGCGAGGGCATCGCCAGCGCCGTGGGGATGTCCGGCATCGACGGCGTTCGACGTCGATACAGGGGCAGGGGCAGGGGCAGGTAGCGAACCATTGCTGACACCGACCGACTTCGCACTGCCGCCGTGGGGGCCGACGTCCTCGCCGGCCACGCCGGTATCGTGCGCTTCATCGTCGACACGGCCCGATGTCGTCGCATCCGCTTCGTCTATCCGCTCAGTCTCCTCCGGCGACCCGTCACCACTGAAGACCGGCGCATCTTGATCCAGTGAAGCGACATCGGCAGTGGGGCCGGGCGGGGTCGAGTCGAGCGCTGGTTCGAAGACGGGCCCGACCTCCTCGGCGGGCTCGACGTCGCTTGCAACACCATCGGCAACGCAAGAGTCGGCAACGCCAGAGTCGGCAACGCCAGAACCGGCAACACCATCGGCAACACCAGAACCGGCAACACCATCGGCAACGCGACCGTCGGGGTCAGCGGCGATCACTTCAGGAACATCACGCTTGGTTTCTCTTGCGACCTCGACGACTCCAGCGAGTCCGGGGACGGCGGGCTCGGCTGCGTCATCGAAGGCCGGACGGATGGAATGATCCGCGTCGAACACCGTTCCGTCTTCGGCATCGGCTTTCGGCACAGGTCCGGGGGCGCCGTCAGCATGGGCGTCGAGTGGCGAATCGAGTTCGGGTTCGTCGAGTTCCTCGAGGTCTCCGGCCCACGGTTCGTCGACCGGGGCGACCAGCGACTGTGGTTCACCATCGACTAGATCGGAGAAGCCCCCGCCGCGACGATCCGGCGTGGACGACTGGTGCCCGGCGACGAGTTCGGCGAGGTCGACCGGCGGTCGATCGGTGCCGGCGAGCGCCAACGCGCCGGCAGGACGCACCTCGGCGAGTTTGTTGATCTGTTCGTTCATCGGCGCTCGACGCCAACGGCGTGCGCCCATGACTTCCAACGGACCGAGAGCGCCGTGATCAGCGCGACTCGAACGCCAGAACCACACGGTGAACAACAACAGGAACACACCGAGCGCCGCCAACCCGCCAGCGATGATCTGCAGTTTGCGGGTGTTCGACGTGTCGTTGATCGCCGCAGTGAACAGACCGGATGCCGCCCACGACGAGGGAAGGTGAGCGGCGATGGTTCCGGACAGCACGATCGAACAGTATGGCCGACGGTGTGCGGACTTTCTCACCATTCGGCGGCGAGATCGCATCCGATTTCGGCGCGTTCGTCGCCAACCTCAATCGCCAGAACGCCGGCGAGATCCGGACACGGCCGTGGTGACGTCGCAGTGGCTCGATGTTCGGGCACACTCGTAGTTCATGACTGCTCTGTCTCTGCCGGCACCGCTTCAGGCAGTCGTCATCCTGGCGATCATCATCGGGCTGCTGTGGTACTCACGGCGGGTCGAGCCGCACTGGGTCTCCAGGGACGGCACCCGCTTTACCGCCAAGGTGCAGCACATCGACGAGAGTGGTCGCAACGCAAGTCACTGGCGCGAAGTCAAAGCGACGATCGACGGCAAGGACGTGCGGGTCCTGGCGCGCGGCCTCGGCAAACGCATCCAACCGTTTGCCCGCTACGAGGTCGATCACCGAGCGGCGACGGACACCGACGGAAAAGCCGTCTTTTTGCTCGTCGGCCAGCGGGACGGCGACTACCTGGCGATCCGGGTCCCGGCGAAATCCCGGGCGGTTGCAGAACTCGAAAAGATCGTCGTCGACATCTGAAACGATGAGCCGAAAAATGACGAGCTGGAAGGCCCGGCCGGAGGGCCGTCAACTGCCGATACAGCTTTCGAGGGTGTTGACGAAGTCAGCAACAACGTCGTCGGGATGCTCCAGGCCGACGGAGACGCGGATCATCCCCGGTGTGATGCCGGCGACCGCGAGTTCGTCGCGGTTGAGCCCGACATGGGTCGAGTTGGCAGGGCTCGACACGAGCGTCTCGGGACCGCCGAGCGACGACGCCATCACCGCCAACTCCACGCTCTCCACGAAACGCCGGCCGGCATCGAGACCCCCGCAGAGGTCGAAACTCATCATCGATCCGAAGCTGCTCATCTGCCGTTTGGCGAGTTCGTGCTGCGGATGCGTCGCCAGTCCGGGATAGTTGACGGCCTTGACCGCAGGGTGGGCGACCAACGCTTCGGCCAACGCCAACGCCGTCGAACTCTGGCGGGCAATGCGGATCGGCAGCGTACGAATGCCGCGCAACGCGGCGTGGGCGTCGTACGGGGAAGCAGTCGCCCCGTGGAGCACGCCGTAGCGCCAGATGTCGTCGATCAAGTCCTTCTCCCCCGACACCACGCCGAGTGTCAGGTCGTTGTGGCCGCCGATTCCCTTCGTCGCCGAATGCAACGACAGGCTGACGCCGTGGCGGATCGGCTGCTGCAGCGCTGGGGTGGCAAACGTCGAATCGACCAGCGTGAACGGTCCGCGGATCGCTCCGAGTTCGTCGAGATCGGTGAGCGACAGTTGCGGGTTGGCAGGCGATTCGGCGAAAACGAGCATCGTCTTGCCAGGCCTGACAGCTGCAGCGAACGCGCCTGGCTCATGGCCGTCGACCCATGTCACGTCGATCCCCATGCGCGCACACGGTCCCTGTAGCAGCATCTGCGTTCCGGAATAGATGTGTCGTTGAGCGACGATGTGGTCCCCGTGGGAACACAGCGCGAACACGACGGAGGCGATCGCCCCCATGCCAGAGCCGAAGGCGAGCGCTGATTCGGCGCCCTCGAGCGAGGCGATGGCCTCCTCGAAGGCGTTGACCGTGGGGTTGGCATAACGCCCGTACAGCTGGCCGGCCCGCGCGCCGGCAGATGCCTTGCGGGCGAACTCCAGCGTCGGCGTGTGCCAGACGGCGTTCGGCCAGATCGGTGCGTTCAACGCCGTACCGTTTGCGCTGCGGCCTGAGCGGATGGCAACGGTGTCTGGATGGTCGAATTCGGTCATGTCTTGTCCACCATGTCGAGGAAGTTCTGGAGCGGTGCGCTGATCTGGTCGAGGTTGATGAGGAAGGCGTCGTGCCCATGCGGCGAATCGATTTCGAGATACGTCGACGGCGTTCCCTGCGTCGTCAGCATCTCGTTGATCTGGCGCTGCTGATAGTTCGGGTAGAGAATGTCGCTCCAGATCCCGAACGTGAGCGTCGGCACGCAGATCCGTTTCATTGCAGAGACGACGCCGTTGCGGCTGCGCCCGACGTCGTGGAGGTCCATTGCCTTGCCGATGACGGCGTAACTGTTGGCGTCGAATCGGCGGACCAACCTGTCGCCGTGATGATCGAGGTAGCGCTCGACCTCGAACCGCTGCCACAGGTCGAACGACTCGCCCTTGCCCCAGTGTGCCCCATCGGCGAGGTTGCGCCCGAAACGATCGGTGAAGACGTTGTCGCTGCGGAAGGTCACCTGGGCAACCATGCGGGCGATCGCCAAACCCTCGTGCGGTCCGTCGCCAGGCTCCGCTTCGTAGTAGTCACCGTCACGCCATCTGGGGTCGAGTCGGATCGCCCGCCGGCCGATGGCCCCCCAGGCGATCTGCTGGGCCGTAGCCTGCGCAGTGGTGGCGATCGGGACGATCGAACGCACACGCTGAGGGTAGGTGATCGCCCATTCGAGCACCTGCATCCCGCCCATCGACCCGCCGATCACCGACGCCCAGCAACGCACGCCGAGGTGATCGGCGAGGCGTGCCTGGGCACGGACCATGTCGCGGATCGTCACAACCGGAAAGCGGGACCCATAGGCCTTGCCGTCCTGCGGATGCGGCGACGCCGGACCGGTCGAGCCCTGACAGCCGCCGAGTACGTTCGCGCACACGATGTACCAGCGGTTCGTGTCGATCGACATTCCCGGTCCGACGATCCCGTTCCACCATCCTGCACCTGCGTGGCCGACGCCGAGATTCCCCGCAGCGTGACTGTCGCCGGTCCATGCATGGCAGAGCAGGATGGCGTTGGAGCCGTCAGCGTTCAGATGCCCCCACGTCTCGTAGGCGATGACGACGTTGGCGAGGATTCCGCCGCCATCGAGCACCAGTGGGCGGTCGTTGGCAATGGTGAGGAACTGTCGATGGCCTGCCGGATCGCCAGGCATCCACGCACCCGTCACAGGAAATGGGTCTCGACGGTAAGCAGTGCGCATCGGTTGACTCCTCTCTGCAAGCGTGCCACAGGCGGCTGACGGTCACTGCGCAGACGGACGTCTGTGCAGTGTTCTGGCTCGCATCGAAGAGCGGAAGCGTTCGTTGCCGGGCCGGTCATCGGTGCCGTGAACGGCGTCGATGGTCCTGCTCGACCACATCTCCGGGTGAACCCGGGAGGCACCTTGGGGCTTCCGACCCAGGTTGCCGGGCTGCTCTCCGATTGCTCGGCGAACGGCCACTCTCGATGCAGTCCGAGACGATATCAACTGGATGACCATCCAACGAGCGAGATTCCGATTTGGTGTCCGTTCCGTGACATCGGGGAACCTGGACGATCCTCCGACTACGTTCACGGGTCTGCGGGAACGGGGTTGCGCTGGTGGAAGGCCGCCGATGTGCGAATTGTGTGAAGCCGAATCGCGAGATTTGGCCCCCGAACTCCCCTCTGTCGCTGGAGAACCCCTCGAACTGATTCGCCCGCTGGTCGGCGAGCAGCTCGACGAGTATCGCCGTCGCCGATTCGATCGACGTACGTTGCTGCGCCGAGGATTGATCGCCAGCGGACTCGCCGCCATCGCCGCCCCGATCCTCAGTGAGGCGATGCGCGCCGTTGCCGCCCCGACGCACCCCTTCGAGACCGTGGGGCTGGGCAGCGACCTCCCCCATCTGCAGATCGTCAAGCCAGCGGCAACAGCGACTTCCGCTGCAACAGCAACGACGCAAACACGAAAATCCACCTCCCCGACGACGTCCACCATGGCAACCTCGACCAGGGCAACCTCGAAACCGGCTGCTGTTGTCTCACCGCCAAACCCATATTCGCTCGCCCCTGACGCTGCCGGCGTGCCGTGGGCGACGAGTGTCACGCCGTTGAATCTCGGTGGCCCGCCAGCACCCCCGATCGTCACGCGGGCCCAGTGGGGTGCCGACGAATCGCACAGAACGAATGTCGGTGCCTTTGCGCCGATTCGCAAACTCGTCGTGCACCACACCGCCAGCCCGACGAGCGCCACCGACCCGATGTCGACGGTCCGGCAGGTCTACGAATATCACGTCGTGACCCGTGGGTACGACGACGTCGGCTACAACTTCATCATCGACCAGTACGGCACGATCTACGAAGGTCGATGGGCGAGGAACTACGCCGCGGGCGAACTGCACAACGGCGAGGACACGGACGGCTGGGGCGTCGTCGGTGGCCACACGCAGGGGATGAACTGCGGCTCGTGCGGCGTCGTACTGATCGGCGATTTCAGCAGCCACCAGCCGACGTCTGCCGCCGTGGCCAGCCTGACCGCGCTACTGGCGTGGAAGGCCGGCCGCCATCAGATCGACGTCACCGCCGACGATGTCTACGTCCCGCTCTACGGTGGCATCATCCGTCGAACCCCGAACCTTGCGGGACATCGCGACATCGGCGTGACGGCCTGCCCCGGAGGCGGCCTGTATTCGATGCTGCCTGGAATTCGCAAACAGGTGTCCAAGCTCGCAGGTACATGGCCTGCGCTGACGATCAACAATCCCAAGGTCACTCGCTTCTTCGGGAATCCAGGGCCCGTGCCGAACCCGACACCGGTCGGCGCCGAAGGTGGTGCGCAGACGATCGTCAAGACGCCCGCAGCGTCCGGTGTCGTCGGCTATCGGGTCTTGAGCAGTAACGGGATGGTCAAGAGCGTCGGAGCGACAAGCCTCGGCGGTCCGGTCGGCGCGACGGCAGCGTCGATTGCTTCTGCTCGGTCTGGCGTCGGGTACCTGGCACTCAACACCCGCGGCGACGTCTACGGGTACGGCGGTGCGACGGTACTGAGCACGATCGGCGGCAAAGGCCCTGGCAACGCCGTCGACGTTGCCTATACGGCCAGCGGGCAGGGATACTGGATCCTCACGTCGGGCGGAGGCGTCTATCATTTCGGTGACGCCCAGGACGCCGGTTCGCCGAAGCGTCAAGGCATTGCCGACGGCCGCAAGCTGATCGGCACACCGTCCGGTGGCGGCTACTGGATCCTGATGAACGACGGCAGTGTGCGCAACTACGGCAACGCGCCGACACTTGGCGGCCCCACACCGAAGGGTGCCAGGGGAATCGATATCGCCCCCACTCCGTCTGGCAAGGGGTACTGGGTACTGCTGTCCAATGGCGCGGTCTCGAACTTCGGGGACGCGCCGGCCCTTGGTGGCCTGAGCGGTGCTGTTGCCAGGTCACCCGTCGCCATCGCCGCAACGCCGAGTGGCAAGGGCTACGTGATTGTCTCCACTGATGGCACGCTGTCGGTCTTCGGGGACGCTCCGTCAAAGGGCGCGTTGACGGGATCAGGACTCGTCGCCGTCGGCGTCTGCATCGTCTCGTCATGACCGGAGTCCGCCGAGCGTTCGAAGTCCGCCGAGCGTTCGGAGTCCGCAAAGCGTTCGGAGCCCGCCGAGTGTTCCACTTCGAGCAGTGATTCCTCGTGCAGTTCTGCCTCGTAGGACGCCTTGCCACCACGCAGGCCGAAGAGGTGCTTGGCGGACAGCAGATAGACGACCGCGCCGACATTGATCACCAGCACGGCAACGCGCAACAGGGTGACCTTCTCCGTCAATTCGTAGACCTCGAGCGGCAGGAACAAGGCCGTCGCGACGACAGCGAAGTATTCCCCCCAACGCTTCATCTTCCACAGTCCGACACCTTCTGCGACCTGCAGAGCACCGTAGAACAGCAACGACGCCGCAACGAGGGTGAGCGTCGAGCCTTTGGCGTTGATGGCCTTCTCGATCGAATGGACGAGGCCGGAGTCCTGCGCGTTCCAGCCGATCTGGTCGAAGAACGGTTTGAGCGCGCTGAGATCGCGGTTCACGACATCGCGCACGCTCACCTGACTCGATTTGAGCTGCAACACGGCGATTCCCAACAACATGACGATCAGACCGCGCACGAAACGCTCGATCGCCAACAGGCGCAGGACGAATGCCGAGCGCAACGCCTTGCCGCGCAGCAGCACCGGTGCGTCATCGGCTGGACCGTGACCTGATGGTTCGCCGAGAACGTAGTCGCCGCAGCGTAGGCATCGCCACGAGTCACCCTGCGGCGTGGCGACCGTCAACCGAGCCCGCAGCGCCGGCTCGTCGACTGCATAGGTTGCGTGACCTGCTCGTGCACAGCTGCGAAGGTTCCAGTCCACGTCGAAAACCTAGCCGTTTGCCGTCGTGACCGGCCCGTACCGAACTCGACTGACTGACTCGTCAGTGAGTAGACAGATCGACCGACGGTCGGCATGATGGATGCCGACCTCGACCAGATCGCCAGCGGGGCAGTGTTCCACCAACGGAGGTGCACGACATGCAACCGAGTTATCTGACCCCCCATGCGAGTATCAACAAGCGCCAGACGGGCGAACTAGGGTGCTTCTCCATCGCCCCGATCCGCGCCGGCGAAACGGTTGCTGCGTTCGGCGGGCGAGTCGTCACCCGCGCCTACGTCGACACGATGGCTCCTGCCGATGCCTTCCTCGCGCTGCAGATCGACGAGAACCTCTTCCTCGTCTCGACCGGCATCGACCCGTCCGACCGCATTCATCATCGCTGCGAACCGAATTGCGGAATCAGCGGTGCCTCGATGCTCGTGGCATTGCGCGATATTGCCGTCGGTGAGGAATTGACGTTCGACTACGCAATGAGCGAAGGCAGCGATTTCGACGAGTTCGAGTGCCACTGCGGTGCTGCGCTGTGCCGCCACAAGGTCACCGGTCACGACTGGATGCTCCCGGAATTGCAGCGCCGCTATCGCGGCAACTTCTCGCCATATCTCGCCAAACGCATCAGTGAATTGGCCAGTATCGGCTCAGAACGCCGGGCCTTCGCCTACTAGGTTTTTCGCACGGGACTCCGGCGCGCAGCGCAGCGGACGCGCGCATTTTCCCCCAGCTATGAGGCGGTGTCGAAGGCGTCGATCAGGGACAGCAATGACTGCTCGACGATCTCGCTGAGTGCCGGATGGATCCAGACCTGACCGTTGGCCATCTCGTCGACGGTCGCACCGAGGTACATTCCCTGCACGAGTAATTGCACGAGGAGCGACGCCTCGTGGCCGAAGATGTGTGCAGCCAGCAGTGTCCGGGTCTTCGGATCGCCGATCAACTTGACGAATCCAGTCGTGTCCTCGAGCGCCCATCCGTAGGCGGCAGTCCCATAGGACTGAGTGATGACACGAACATCGGCACCGCTGCCCCGCAGCGCCCGCTCGGTTGGTCCGATCGCACCGATCTGCGGGCTGGTGAATACAGCATATGGCGCTGGTCTGGCGTCGAAGCGCCGCAGGTCGTCCGGATGCAGCACGTTGTGGCGCACGACCTTGGCCTCGCCATTGGCCATGTGCTTCAACTGGTGCCGGCCGTTGACGTCGCCGAGCGCCCACACTCCTGGCGCCGATGTGCGACCGAACTCGTCGACCAGCACGGCACCTGACGGGCCGACGTCGACGCCGGCGAGTGCCCCGTCGAGTTGGTCCCCATTCGGATGGCGCCCCGTCGCCACGAGCAAGACGTCACCCTCGACCACGTGCGAACCGGATCCGTCGCTGACATGCACGGCGACGCCCGCCGGGGTCGACTCGACACGATCGACATGTGCGTTGAGGTGCAGGGTGAAACGTTCGGCGGCGATCTTGGTGAAGCCCTCCGACACGTCGTGGTCCTCACCTGACAGCAGGTGCTCGCTGCGGTTGATGATCGTGACCGCTGAACCGAGCGACCGGAAGACGTGACCGAGTTCGGCGGCGATGAATCCACCGCCGAGGATCACCAGATGCCGAGGGAGTTCGGCGAGACGCAGAACGGTGTCACTCGTGTGGAAAGCAACCGTGTCCAGGCCGGGAACCGGCGGGATGAACGTGCGCGCCCCGGCGGCGATGACGACCTGCTTACCGGTGATCACGCGTCCGTCGACGCTTAGTTGGCGCTCGCCGACGAAACGTGCATCTGCTTCGAAGACGGTGACGTTGGGGTTCGAATGCCGGTACTGGCGTCCGCCCTCTGCGATCGGATCGATGCGTCCGAACACCCTGTCGACGATCGCCGGCCAGTCGGCACCGTTGAACGACGTCGAGATCCCGAGGCACGACGAATTTTCAGCCTCCGCAGCACGGTCTGCGGGGAAGATGAGCATCTTCGACGGGATGCATCCGCGATTCAGGCATGTGCCACCGAATGTCCATCGTTCGATGATCGCAATCCGCCAACTGTCCATCTCCGGGCTGATGAGCATGTTTCCCGAGCCGGCGCCAATAATGATCAGATCGAAGTCGTCCATTGCCACGGTGCAACGGTATTGCCCTGAACGGCATTCCCTTCGGCCTCTCGCTTCGACAGGGCGGGGCGACCGTTCACCGGTACTGACTGATCAGTCAGTAGGGTGTCGGCATATGCGGGTCTTGATCATTGGTGCCGGCGGCGTCGGAGCGGCAATGGCCTCGATCGCCGGCAGACGGCCGTTCTTCGAGCACATGACGATTGCCGATATCGACCTCGGTCGTGCGGAACGGGCGGCGCACAAGGCCGACAACGCCCGCATCGTGGCGACGCGGGTCGACGCTTCGAACACCGGCGACATCGTCGATCTGGTGCGCTATTGCCACGCCGACGTGATCGTCAATGCCTGCGATCCACGATTCAACCCGCCGATCTACGACGCCGCCTTCGAGGCGGGTACCCACTACATCGATATGGCGATGCACATGTCGACGCCTCATCCCACCGACCCGTACAACCAGACCGGCGTGAAGCTCGGCGACGCCCAGTTCGCCACCTCCGATGCCTGGAACGCCAACGGACAGTTGGCGTTGGTGGGCATGGGCGTCGAACCAGGGTTGTCCGACGTGTTCGCCCGCTATGCATCCGACCATCTCTTCTCACGCATCGACGAGATCGGCGTCCGCGACGGTGCCGACCTGGTGATCGCCGGCTCCGGCGGGTTCGCTCCGACGTTCTCGATCTGGACGACGATCGAGGAATGCCTCAACCCGCCGATCATCTATGAACGAGGTCGAGGTTGGTTCACGACCGCACCGTTCAGCGAACCGGAGGTCTTCGACTTCCCTGGGGGCATCGGGCCGCTCGAATGCGTGAACGTCGAACACGAAGAGGTCATCCTCATGCCGACGTGGCTCGATGTCGCCAGGGTCACGTTCAAGTACGGCCTCGGAGAGGAATTCATCGACGTACTGGAGACATTGCACAAGTTGGGTCTCGACAGCACCAAGCCGGTCAGCGTCCGTGGGGTCGAGGTTTCACCGCGAGACGTCGTCGCCAGCGTGCTCCCGAACCCGGCAGAGCTCGGACATCAGATGAGCGGAAAGACATGCGCCGGTTCGCTCGTGACGGGCATCGGAGTCGATGGTTCGCGGCGCAGCACGTACCTCTATCACGTTGTCGACAACGAGTGGACGATGGCGCAATTCGGTCACCAAGCCGTCGTCTGGCAGACCGCCGTGAACCCGGTCGTCGCCCTCGAACTCCTGGCGACGAAGGCGTGGTCCGGTTCCGGCGTGCTCGGTCCGGAAGCGTTCGATGCTGTGCCGTACCTCGACCTGCTCAACGAACACGGCGTGGCATGGGCGATGCAGGATCGACCGATCCCGACACCGTGACGCCGGCGCAGCGATGAGACTGACGAAGCGCAACGTGGAGGCACTGCTCGATCGTTACGACATCGACCCGATCGGGGCCCTGACGACGGCGCTGAGGCGAGTACTCGAGATGCCGGACGCACGCTGGGACGAGTTGCTGCGGGCCGGACCGTTCACAGGCGCTGAGCGGGCACGTCTGGGACGTGGTGATGACGATGCACTCGACGAACTCGTTGGCGAGCTCAACGAGAACCGCGACCTTGCCCCGTTACACCAGCGCGTCGCCGACGACGGGTTGGGCAAAGCGTAGGCGTTGGTCGAAGCCGGTTTCGTAGGGTAGGAAACCGTTGCGGTCAGGCCATAGCAACTGCACGATGTCGAAGGCGCGGTCCTTGTACCAGGCAAGTGACGTCGAAAAAAGCGGGCCCCATTCGTCGAGGGCGATTGGGGCGAAGACGCAGCGCAACTCGTTGTCCAACAGGCCGACGAGCTCGACGCCCAGCGGAATTTCTGTGCCGCCGGCGAGCGCATCGGCGACCAACGAGGCGAGTCCGTTCGCTGCTGCCGGCACCATCCCGAAGATGGCGATATCGGGAAATTCGTATGCCGCTGGGAATCCGATCGTGTAAGCGTACGCAGGAACCGGGGGCTGGACCTCGGGACGAGCCTCGACCGGCTCGATCGCCCAACCCTTCGTCTCGATCATCCACTCGATTTTTTCTCGGTGTGGTATGGCGAAATCCGGCAGTTCAACGCTCACCGGACAAGACTGCCACACTCGCAGCACCTGTCGCACAGCGACTCCGTGATCACTGTCCGGCGGCTCCAGCCGCACAGTGCTTGCAGCAACGGAGGCGATACCGTTGGTGTCGATGTATCGGTTCCTGGCGAAGCTCAAGTGGATCCTTTTCACGTTGTTGATCGTCGGGCTGATGGTGCTGATGATCACCCTCGGGTTCTGGCAGCTCCGCCGTCTGCATCAGCGTGAGGCCTTCAACAGCGAAGTCATCGGTCGATCGAAGATCGCCGCCATCGACGCCTCGAAGGCCGATCTCGATGATCAGGCTGCTCTCAACTGGTCACGGGTCGAAGGCACGGGAACCTACGAAGCGGTGCTCGGCCGGGTTGCCGTGAGCGGCGGCTGGCAGATCCTCTCGCCGCTCAAGCTGATGAACGGCACGACGATCCTGGTGGTCCGCGGCTTCACCACCGAGGACAAGGATCGACCGCTGCCGCCGGCAGGCACGGTGACGGTTCGCGGCTGGCTGCGTTCGGAGCCGACGAAGTCGACCCGCCCGATCCCTGCTCTCGACGGAGCGCAGCACGCACTGGTCCTACAGAGCGGCGAAACGAACGACGGGGACCTTGCTCCTGTGGAACTGCCGACGCTGGACAATGGACCGCACCTGTCGTATGCATGCCAATGGTTCTTCTTCACACTGTGTGCCGCCGTCGGCTGGGGACTCGTCGTGCGACGAGAGACGAAGCCGAAGGACGAGGCCAGACGCACCAAGAAGCGGTTCGACAAGAACCAGGCAGTTCCGTGGAGATCGGAAACCACCGAGCCGGCATCTGAGTCGACAAACGCCTGATCCGGCTGAGCAGCGCCGGCGGGCTCGTTGATCAAGTGGCCGCCCGGTCAGGTAGCTACTCGAACATCGACTGTCCGATCCAGCCGTCGGCGGTGACGCCGGGTGGTACGGCGAACAGCGCGCTCGTCGTGTGCTTGATGTACTCGTTGAGCGCGTCGACGCGTGCCAACTGCTGCTGCAGTTCGACGAATTGCGTTGCCGGGTTGCGTTGGAAGGCGATGAAGAACAGGCCGCTGTCGAGTTGGCCGGTCACCGGATCGATACCGTCGGTGTAGTTGTAGCCACGGCGTAGAAGTTTCACCCCTGACGTCGTTGGGTGGGCGAGACGGACATGCGCCGTCAGCGGGATCGTCGGCAGGCCGTCAGGATCTTTCTTGTCGAGATCGAGGTCGTCGAACTCTGTCGAACCGCTCAGCGGTGCACCGTTCAACTTCTTGCGCCCGAATGTCGTCTGCTGATCCGTGAGGCTCGCCCGATCCCAGACCTCGAGCAGGATGCGGATGCGCCTGGCGACGAGGTAGGTTCCGCCGGTCATCCATGCGGGACCGTCGGAAGCGCCGACCCAGACGGCTTCGGTCATCACCGCCCGGTCCTCGCCTTTGACGTTGTTCGTCCCGTCCTTGAACCCCATCAGGTTCCGCGGTGTCGTCTGCTTCGTCGACGTCGACGATGACGGTCCGAAGCCGAGTTGGCTCCATCTGGCCGTCAGTACACCCTTGGAGGTCCCTGCCAGGTGGTGCATGGCGTGGAAGGCGACCTGCGGGTCGTCGCAGCAGATCTGCACGCCGATGTCGCCGTCCGAGCGTTGGGGATCGAGCACATCGAGGCTGCCGAAGCTCGGGATGTCCTGCAGCGCCGCCGGCAGTTTCGCCTCGAGTCCGAAGCGATCAGTGCCGTCATCGGCGACGAAGAGCGAACGGCCGAAGCCGAACGTCATCGTCAGCGAATTCGGCCCGAGGCCCAGCGCTTCACCGTTGTCGTCCGGCGGAGCAGCACCATCGGCCGGTGCCGTGTTCCCTGCTGTCTGCCCCTGGGTCAACCGTCGCGCCAGCGTCGTCCAAGTCTGCAGCAGTGTCGAGAGATCCCCTGGTTGCGTGCCGGGCAGGACGTCGAAGGCGATGAACAGCAGACGTTGCTGCGTCGCCGTCGTCACCCCGGCCTGGTGTTTGCCCTCGAATGGAACGGTCGTGCTCTCCGGGCGTGCTGCTGCGCCGGCAGGCCCGGAATCGGCTGAACATCCGGCGCCGATCGCCAGCGCAGCGGCCGTGCCGCCGGCGCCAGTGAGGAACCGGCGGCGGGACAAACTCACGAAGCACCAATCCACGACATGATCACTCAGGCCACCGCTGCGGCAACCTTGGACAACGGCACGCCGAGCGCATCGACGAGATCGGCGAGCGCCTTGGTGTCGGCGGGCGTGAGCGCTGTGTACGAAATGTATGTGCCGCCACTTCCGGTCTTGTAGGTCTTCAGTTTGTTGGTGACGTCGCCGAAACGCTTCGACAGTTCGGTTTCCAAGCCGGAGGCGCGATCGGCGATGATCGGTTTGACGGCGAGATAGGCCTCGTAGGCGCCTTCGACGTTGGCCTCGAAGTCCGAGAGGTCGGTGTGGCTGTAGCGATCCTCTTCGCCGGTGATCTTGGAACTCGACACCTCGCCGAGCAACTCGACAGCGCCGTTGGCGATCTGCGCCGGCTCCAGTTCGACGGTGTTGACGAGGGCAACCAGCGTGGCGATGTTGGCGTCGAGGCCGGTTGCCAGCGTTTTGGTGGCGTCTGTGATCGCGCCGTCGACCCAGAGGTGCTTCTCGATGGCGTGGAAACCGGTCCACTGATCGGCCGAGACGTCGCCCTCTCGGGCGTCGAGCAGTGGGTCGAGGTCACCGAAGCTCTCGGCGACCGGCTCGATCGCCTCATATGGGGCACGGGCCGATGCGAACATCGACTTCGATGTGTCGACATCACCGGAACGCACCGCATCGGTGAACAACTTGCTATCCGTCGTCAACAGGGCCGTCTTGCGCTCGAGGAATGCACGATAGGCGGCAACCGCCGCCGCCGCCGCCTGTGCCATCGCTGTCGAATCGGCGGTTGCCGGATTGGCGGTGCCAGGTCCGACCGTCAGTACGCCTCTTTCGTTTTTCGTGCCGCCGGGGCAGTAGGTCACGAACGAACCTTCTTTGAGCGTCAGGGTGAATTTCCCCGACAGTCCAGAGGCGACGTTCTCGGCCTCGCCGAGGATCTTCGTGCCGTCGAGGACCTCGAACTCGGTGACGCCGGCGGCACCCTTGTTGGTGACTTCGAAGGTGGTCGGTCCTGCCGGCGTCGTGAGCTCGGCCGGCGAACAGCCTTCGTCGGTGATCGACACGAGTACGTGAGCGGTCTTGTCAGAGGAGCCGGCGCTGCTGCTCGATCCACAGGCTGCAAGTGTGGCAATCGGAGCAGCAACCATCAGCATTGCGACGCGGCGCATAGAACACTTCCTTTGTTCACGGGAATATCCGGGGGTCAGGTGGGAGAACCAGCGGGCGGTCAGGCGCGCGCCGGTTCTCGTGCCGCACTTGGCGGGGCCGAGGAACGGGTGCTGGTCGCCGGCCAGAGGACGATCGACATCAGCACCGCAGCCACGCCGAGCCAGACGGCTGCTTCACCGATCGTCGGTTTCGGTTGCAGCCCGAACATGCCGGTCAGCAGCGCCGACTGGATGGTGCCGGGCTCGACCAACCATGTGAGGTCTGCGGCTTGTGATTGGAAGCTGTTGAACCAGCCGGCCTCGTGGGCGGTGTGCAGTGCGAGCGAAGCGAGTCCGGCGGCAACGAGCGCCAACACGACACCGGTGAAGCGGAAGAACTTCGCCATGTTGATTTTCACGCTGCCGCGGTACAGCAGCATGCCGACGACGACAGCCACGACGATGCCGAGGATCGCGCCAAGGGTCGCCTGGCCGGCGTTGGTGGACGACTGCGTGGCGGCAACGAGGAAAACAGCGGTCTCGAGACCTTCTCGGAGCACAGCGAGGAACGCCATCAGGATCAGTGCGCGAGTCGAACCATTTTCGAGCGCGGTACCCGCAGCGGCTTCGAGCGAACGTTTGACATCACGGGCATGACGACGCATCCACAACATCATCCAGATCACCATCGCCAAGGCGATCAGGCCGACGATCGTTTCGAGGCCCTCCTGCTTCTGCTGTGGCAGTGAGTCCTCGGCGTAGTGCAGGGCGATGCCGATACCGAGGCACAGCACCGACGCCAAGCCGACGCCGAACAACAGCGGGCCCCTGTGCGCCGAACCGGTGCGGGCCTTGAGGAATGCTGCGACGATCGCCACGATGAGCGAGGCCTCGACGCCCTCGCGCAGCCCGATCACAAAGGTAGGGATCACGCACCATGTTCTAGCATTAGGTAAACCTAATATGCAACATCAAGGGTAGTTATTTCCGACTGGCTAGCGACCTGACTCCAGCTGCCGCATCCTGCGGAACTGCTCGACGATGCCAGGAGAGCGGTGCGCGGGGTCGAGTTGGCGATAGACCGCCTCGACGTTGACGGCGACACGGCCACGTTCCCCCCAGCGGTCGAAACCATGAAGGCCCAGGCCGTTGGTGGCGATCTCCTGGGCTGCGTCGAACGGATCGACACCGCCGCGGAAACAGGCTGTTGCCTGCCCGTCGATGAATGCCAGATAGGCGCGGGGGGCTGCTACCCCACTCAGATCGGTGACCGGCCCGTAGTTCGCCGACGTCGCCATCGGCGTGTAACAACGCCGCCATCATCGCCGCAGGAACCTCGGCCATCTCAGCTGCAGCTGCCGTCGAGGCAATGATCTCGGCATCGGCGAGCAGTTCGTTGCCGTAGCAGTGATCGCCGTTGGCGTGGGTGTTGACGAGTGTGCCGATCGGCGCCTGCTGGGTGACGCCTGCCATCGACTCGAGCATGTTGGCAGTGAGCCGGAGGTCGAACAGCGTGTCGACGAGCATCGAGACACCGTCAGCGACGATCAATCCGGCATTGCTCCAACCCCACCCGCCGTCCGGCTGGATGTAGGCGAAGCAACCGTTGCCGACATCGTGCAAGCCGAGCGTGTACGTCCATCGGTCAGTGACACCTTCACGCATGCGTCATCCCTAGCACCAAACCGCCAGTCGGTCTCGCTCGGGGGAAGACTGCCAGGGCTCGCCTGAATCTCGACGCTCCGACTGCGCTGGTGTGTCCGTTGTCATAGCGGGATCGCGATGTCATAGTCTGACCGACGATGAAACAACTCAGCAGCACCGACGTCGGATTCCTGACGATGGAATCCGCCTCCAACTTCGGCCATGTGTCGTCGCTGAACATCTACGACCCGTCGACTGCGCCAGGCGGCGGGGGGCTGGAGGTCACCAAGAAGATCATCCTCGAACGCATCGACCTGTTGCAGCCGTTCCGCCGGCGCCTTGTCGAGGTCCCGTTCGGCATGGATCTGCCGTACTGGATCGAGGACCCGAACTTCGACATCGACTTTCACGTGCGCCACCATGCCGTGCCGCCGCCTGGAACCCCGGAGCAGCTGTCAGACGTCGTTTCCCGGATCATTGCCAGACCGCTCGACCGCAGCCGCCCATTGTGGGAGTTGTACGTCATCGAGGGCGTCGAGGGTGGCAGGTACATCGCCCAGCTGACGAAGATCCATCACGCCACGATCGATGGCGCTGCCGGCGCGCTGATGCTGGCGGCGATCCTCGATGTCGACTCCGAGTACCGCCCGCACGGCGAACCCGCCGAGTGGATCCCCGACAAGATCCCGACCGATCAGGAGATGTTGCGCATCACCGCCGGCGAGTTCCTCCGCCGTCCGGAAAAGGTGATTCGCCAGAGCATCAAGGCGTTCCGTGAACTCGCAGCTGCGAGCCAGAACGGCGGACTGCGGGCGCTCGCCGACGTTGCGGCTCAACCGATGCCGGGCCTGCTGGGTTCGATCATGCGCAAACGCCTTCGCGGCGACATCCCAGAGGACCTCGATCGAGCACCGGCGCTGCCGACGAGCCAGGCTCCGCATACACCGTGGAACAAGACGATCACACCGCACCGGCGTTTTGCGTTCACCTCGATCTCGCTCGACGAGGCAAAGAAGATCCGTCGTGCTCACGGCGTCACCTTCAACGACGTGGTGATGGCACTGTGCTCCGGTGCGCTGCGGAAGTACCTGGAGATCCACGACTGTCTGCCGGACGAGCCGCTGATCGCCATGGTTCCCGTCAGCATCCGCACCGGCGACGAGACCGACGTGTACCAGAACCGAGTCTCGGCATTGCTCTCGAACCTGGCTACGAACGAGCCGGACGCGCTGCGACGGCTGAAGATCATCTCCGCTTCGATGAACACCGCAAAGGAAGACGTCAAGACGATTCCTGCCGAGGTGTTGACCGATTTCGGCCAGTTCGCTCCGCCGGCGATCGCTGCCAGAGCGATGCGTCTCGCCAGCCGCCTACGCATTGCCGACCGCATGAACCCGCCATTCAACGTGATCATCTCCAACGTCCCGGGCCCGAACCACCGCTTGTATTCGGCTGGCGCGGAACTGAAGCACTTTTACCCCGTGTCGACGATTACGGACGGCCTCGGCCTCAACATGACGGTGCAGAGCTACAACGGCAACCTCGACTTCGGTTTCGTTTCCTGCCGTGAACTGGTGCCGGATCTGTGGGTGATCACCGATCTGCTGCACGAGGCAATGGCCGATCTGCTGGCGACGATCCCTACCGAGGACGACACCGTCGCGATACCGACGGCGATGGTGCCGGAGCCGACGGCGGCGCCGTCGAAGAAAGCGGCAGCCAAGAGGGCCGCGCCACTGAAGAAAGCGGCAGCCAAGAAAGCCCCGCCAGTGAAGAAAGCGGCAGCCAAGAAGACCGCGCCACTGAAGAAAGCGGCAGCCAAGAAAGCCCCGCCAGTGAAGAAAGCTGCTGCCGAGAAAGCCGCAGCCTCCAAGCGCGCTGGTCGCGTCGAAAGGGCCAATCCCAAGAAGGCACCGGCGAGGAAAGCGAAGGCCACCGCCTGAACAGGCTGCTGTTCTACGAGGTCGGTGAGCCCAGCCGGAAACGACGGCTCGACGGCTCGAGTTTTCATTCCTGTTCGGCTGCGATCATGGCTGCGAGACGTTCGGCCATCGCCACGACCGTGAAATGCGGGCCGGCGCGCGGGAGCGACGGCATGATCGAGGAGTCGCACACTCGAAGGCCTTCGTAACCGCGGACCCGGCATTGATCGTCGAGGACCGTGCCCAGTGCACAGGTTCCGGCAGCGTGGTAGTAGCCACCGAGACCGTCACGAAGTTGATCGTCCGACTGCGGAAGTGGTGTCACCGTCGACCATCTCCTGAACGGCTCGCCGTGCAGCAACGCTGCGAGCTGATCGACGCCGGACCGCAATCGCCGCATGTCGCGCTCGTCGTCGAGGAGGTGGAGATCGATGTCGGCGTCGTAGCCGTTCGCCGCCAAACGGACCGTGCCGCGCGAGTACGTTTTCATCAGGCCGAGGAGCAGCATTGCCGTGTCGGGCATCGCTCGGCCGAGGTGCTCCAGTGCCAGCAACTGGAGATCGGCCACCTCCTCCCCCGAACTCATCCTCGCCACCACGGCGATCGCCAACGAATCCTGATCGGTGGTTTCGACGTCCACTCCGTCGTACTGCGGATCGTTCGGTGGCGGTTCGCTAGGTGCGGGCGACCTGAGTTCGAGTGCAACCCCGATCCCGGCATGTTCGCAAAGGTTGCCGCCGACGCCCGGTGTGTCGATCCCCGAGCGCA
>JAYTOR010000016.1:0-1660 GCA_043747685.1 Actinomycetota bacterium | reverse complement strand
GGCCGGGCGATCTATCGCGGTGCGGTGCCGACGTGGCGACGCTGTCTGCAACGTGAGTTCGCCTCAGTGTTGACGGACACGGACGTCGTCGCGCTCTTGAGGATCGCCGCCAAGTTGAACCCGATCGTCGACTGATCTGGCGCACATCCCGGCACGGACGACGCTTCACGATTCGCTGTCACCGCGCCACGAGGGGCAAACTACCGGCGAGTCGTTCACCCTCTGGAGACTGCTATGACCCAAGCCGTAATCGTCGATGTTGTCCGGACACCGCTCGGTAAACGCAACGGTCGCCTCAAGGGTTGGCATCCCGTGGACCTTGCTGCGGAGACGCTGAGGGCGCTGCAGCAGCGGACCGGCATCGACCCGGGGATCGTCGACGATGTAGTGATGGGCTGCGTCATGCAGGTCGGTGAGCAGGCGGCGAACATCGCCCGCAACGCCATTCTCGCCGCCGGATGGCCGGAGACCGTTCCAGGCACCACGGTCGACCGTCAATGCGGATCGTCGCAGCAAGCCGCCCATTTTGCCGCCCAAGGGGTGATGGCAGGTGCCTACGACGTCGTCGTCGCTGCCGGTGTCGAGGTCATGACCCGCGTCCCGATGGGGGCCTCGATGCTCGACGGCAAGTACGGATTTCCATTCGGTCCGAAGATCGGTGCCCGTTACGCCCCGTCCGGTGGCCTCGTGCCCCAGGGTATTTCCGCCGAATTGATCGCCGACAAGTGGGACATTTCCCGTGAGGAAATGGATCGCTACGGGTTGCAGAGCCAGCAACGCGCCGTGGTTGCTCGTAACGAAGGCCGTTTCGACACGCAGATCCTGCCGATCCTCGATTCTGACGGCACCGTGATGACCGAAGACGAGGGCATCCGCGAGACGACCTACGACAAGGTCGCTGCGCTGCGGCCGGCGTTCACCGAGAATGGCAGGATCACCGCCGCGAACAGTTCACAGATCACCGACGGCGCAGCGGCAGTGTTGATCATGAGCGAGCAGCGGGCGTTGGCGCTCGGCCTCAGGCCTCGTGCACGATTCGTCGATTTCGCCCTCGCCGGCGCCGATCCACGGCTGATGCTGACGGCGTCGATCCCGGCGACGGCAAAGGTGCTGGCACGGGCGGGGCTGACGATCGACGATATGGACATCATCGAGATCAACGAAGCGTTTGCGGCAGTTGTGCTCGCCTGGCAGCGGGAAAACCCGAGCGTCGACATGGCAAGGGTCAACCCCAACGGCGGTGCCATCGCCCTCGGCCATCCGCTCGGCTGTTCCGGAGCCCGACTGCTCACGGCGTTGGTCAGCGAACTGGACCGAAGCGGCGGTCGCTACGGCCTGCAGGTCATGTGTGAAGGTGGCGGCATGGCCAACGCCACGATCATCGAACGCATCCCCTGATTCCGTCTTCCCTGCTCTCGTGCGTACCCTTGCATCCTCCGAGGCACCCATAGACTGAAACCGTGCCCGCCTTCAGCACCATCATCTGGGTCCTCGGTGGTGTGCTGATGTTCTGGCTGATCATCCGCATCGGGATCAACACGCTGCACGGCATGACGCAGCCGCTGCCGCCACCTCCACCTGAGGGTGAGATGCGCCGTGTGAACGTCAAGTACCGCTGCAGCATCTGCGGCGTCGAGTTGAAGATGACGCTTGCAGCCGA
>JAYTOR010000015.1:0-3457 GCA_043747685.1 Actinomycetota bacterium | reverse complement strand
TCCCAGACCCATTTCTAGTTTTGGATCGACGGTTAGGCTGACGGGCGTCGCCAGACGTTCAGCGGGAGAGAAGCCACGTGACCAAGATTCGGTATTCGGGGAATGATTCCCACATCACCGACAACAGCGGTGGGGGTGGTGGCGGCGGCCTCGGCGGGCTCGGTTCGATCCTCAGCGGTGGCGGCGGTGGCGGCGGGTTGGGAATCCCGATCAAAGCAGGCGGAGGGCTCCTCGGCATCCTGGTGCTGGTGGCGTCGATCATCCTGCCGAAACTGCTCGGCGGCACGACATCCACAGCGTCGAGTGGGAACAACGGCGGCGGTGCCACGACACAGATCGAGTCGCCTGGTCTCAATCCGACGTCATCGGACAGAGGTGAGGGTTCTGCCAACCCGGCGACTCAGAGCTCAGCCGGCGGTACGACCTCGTCCAGCAAATGCGGTAGTACCGACCTGCGCCAGATCATCTGCGGTGCCTACGAGGACGCAACGACGTATTGGCAGGGCGCCTTCCAGGCGGCCGGGAAGAAGTTCGCCCAGCCCGACATGGTGTTCTTCACCAGCGACACGAACACCGGCTGTGGTGCCGCCCAGTCCTCCGCCGGACCGTTCTATTGCCCTGCCGATCAGACGATCTACCTCGATCTCGATTTCCTCAAAACGCTCGAAACCCAACTCAACTTCCACGGCGATCTCGCCGAGCAGTACGTGATCGCCCACGAATACGGCCATCACATCCAGAAGTCGTTGGGCACGAGTGACGCTGTCGAGCAGGCAGACCGGCAGCATCCCGATCAGGCCAACGCCATTTCTGTGAAGTTCGAATTGCAGGCCGACTGTTTCGCCGGAATGTGGGCGAAGAGCGCCAACGACCGCAATTTGCTCGAGAATGGCGACCTCGCCGAAGCGCTCGGTGCGGCGTCTGCGGTCGGCGACGACACGATCCAGAAGGAGATGACGGGCCACGTCGACCCGGACACCTTCACCCACGGCTCCTCAGCACAGCGACAGACCTGGTTCAACCGCGGCTACAAGTCCGGCGACACGAACCAGTGCAACACCTTCGCCGAGTAGACCTCCACGACCGACCGACGTGACCGGCGCACGACGTCAAATCAGCCGCCGAAGTTCCTGTAGAGGCGTTCGGCCGGGCCGAGGCCGAACCGTCGATGCCACAGCCATCCGATGATGACGGCTGCCACCCAGACGCACACGGCAAAGACCAGCGCCGTGTCGAGGCCGGCCCGGCGGACCCAATGCCGTTGGTGGACGACCTCGTTGAAGACGACGATGTGCACGACATAGATACTGAGTGTCATTCGGCCGGCACCAGCGAGGATGCGGATCGGTGCGCTCGTCGGGAACCGCTCGGCAAGCGATGAGATCAGTGTGACGGCGAGGATCGAGCTTCCGAGGGCAGTCACGACGTACAGCAATTGACGGTTGAAGGGGTCGGTTCTGACGAGCAGGTGCCAGCGGCGAGCAGGCGTCGACACGCCGGCGCCGGTCGTCCGGTCGACGATCGCGTTGACGGCGTAGCCGGCGGCGACGAGGGCGACACCGATGAGGATGATGCGCAACCTGAGCGTCTGCATACGTGGCAGCAGACGTCCGACGACGAGGCCGGAGCAGAGAAAGGCGAGCCATGGGAACAGCGGATGCGTTCCGTTGACGAAGGTGTTGAAGACGAGGTTCCGAGGGCTGCGAGTCGACGCCGGGGAGAACAGCCAGGCCGTGGAATGTCCATCCTCTGTCCGTTCGAAACCCCACCACGTGATCACCGCGCCGAGTAGTGCGCTGACCGTCCCGGCGGCGACCAGCCAGCGGGTTCTCAGCGTGAACAGAAAAGACCCGACGATGAAGTAGGCCCCGTAGAAGTAGAGGATCGTGCCCGGCCATATCCAGTCGAGGACGTAGCCGCAGGCGAACAACAGGAACCCGCGTCGGCGCAGTCGCCAACGGTCGGCGTCGACGGACGTGGCATCACCGGACGTTGCGCTGCGGCGTGTCATCAGCGTGACACCGATACCCGCGACGGTCACGAAGGTGGCAGCGAAACGGGTCGACAATACGCCGATCCATGGGTTGAAGAGTCGGTCGGAGAAGGTGTTATTGCGGATGTCATTGCCATTGAGATAGCCGTGGTAATTCATCACGATGACACCGACCAGGGCGATCGCCCTCGTCACGTCAGGGCCGATCAGGCGCGTCGAGTGTGCGACGCTCGTTCCCGGGGGAGTGACAGGTGTGTCGACGGCCGATTCGATCAGTCGAGCCATTCGATCCGGTCCACTTCGGTCATCGTCAGCGGTCGCTGCACATCGACCCACTCGCCGGGCTGCGGCACCGGCTGGCCGGCCGGCACGAACGCCATCGACGTGTGCATGTGCGGCGACTCGATCAGCGACAGGCGGGTCCGAGCGAAGTGGAACGGACTTGCTCCTCCCTCGAGGCGGGCGATGCCGTGAGCGGAGCCGCCGCCGATCAGAACCACGGTCCCATCGGCCCCCACGGTCGTTGCTCGGTACCCGAGCTGTTCGCCCGCTCGCACCGAATGTGTATCGAGAACGTCTGCGCGCAAGTGAACGGTCGACTTGTCACCATGCCAGAGAGCCGTGCCGAGGCGGATCGTGAACGAGTGGCGGGGATGGCGGTTGCTGAGCGCAGCGAACGTCGCAGGGTCGAGATGACTGACGGATATCTCGATTGCCGGGTCGAGGTGGTCCAACCACGATTCGATCTCTGCGAGGTGCTCGGCCATCGTTCCCGACAGCGGCAGGTGGATCATGTAACAATGCAGTTCGCTGCCGCCGAGCATCGACGTCGCCGGAAGCCGGTCCGGTGCGAACCCGTAGCGCTGCATCGAGGAGCGCAGCTTCACTGCGACCCCCGGGTGCGTGCCCTGGCGACGTAGATGGTCCAGATGTGACTCGCTGGCTACGGTCAGCACGACGTTTGCGGCGAGCCCGGAAACGTCGGAGAAGGTCGGGGTCAGGCAGAGGATGTCACCGCTGTGGGCAGCCGTGCCTGCGAGTTCGTGGACCGTTCCGACGGCACATGTGCTGATGCCGTGCTGCTCGGCAACCTCGATCAGCACCTGTCGACCGAACCCGTAGCCATTGCCCTTCACCACGGCGGTGACCTGCGAGCCGAAGTCGGAGATCGTTCCGGCGATGTGCTGATGCCATCGGAGGCGATCAACGGTCAACACCACAGCCATCGGGGCACGATAGTGCTGCCAACGGCCTTAGCAGGTTCAATTCAACCGAACGATCGACGAGCGGACGTGGGTTGGTCGGCTCGAGTGAATCCCGAGTTGTCCGGTCGGATTCGTCGCCATACGATCAGTGCATGCGTCATCTGTTCAGTTTTCCGAACCCGGTCAACGACACGTCGGCCCGGCTCGTCGCCGCCGGCGTCGTGCTGCAGGCCGTCGTCTTCCTGATCCTCCGATCCGG
>JAYTOR010000014.1:0-2697 GCA_043747685.1 Actinomycetota bacterium | reverse complement strand
CCGCACGTCGATACTGACGGAACAACACTCGTGATCGACGGATGTGTCGGCGAGGGGGATCGGCCCCGAGCTGTTTTCCGCGCAGTTCCTGCGTGCGGAGCGACACCGCCACCGCTGGCTGGCGGTGAACGCCTGCGACCACTGTCGATCGAGCTGACGGGCGAGTGGGGAGATTACGGCGCACGGGCGGGTGACACGCTGGCGATCTACGCCGAGCATGGCATCGTCCATCCGGCCGTGTGGCCGGCGCTGGCTAACGCTGTCGTCCATACGCAGCTTGCCCGTGGATCGTGGATCCACACCCGCAGCATCATTCGCCATCACGCGCTCGTCCCGATCGCCGCCGTGGCGGTGGTCAGCGCGACAGTCGCCGACCGCTTCAAACGCACTGGCGAACGGGTCGTTCTCGATATCAGGATCGAGGTCGACGGTGCGCTCGTCGCCAGCCTCGAACACGAAGCGATCATCGCCCTCGACACGAGCTCAGGCGCATGACCAAGTTCAGCCGCATGACACAGCGTGAGGCGGTTGGCGACAGCCTCACTGCTTACTCGTCATTGTGGTCGAAGATTCACGCTGCGGCGCTGTTTGCAACATGGCTCGTCGTTTCGCTCGTCACGTTCCTGTTGATCCCTTCGGGTTTCGCCAAAGCCGTCGTTGCCGCGTTTGCATTGGGGCTGCTCGTCCCGGTCGTCCTGCGGCTGAGGGCGTCCGTGACGATCACGCCGCAGCAACTCGTGGTGAAGAACACACTCGGAACCCGCCGGTTTGCCTGGTCGCAGATCGAAGCGATCGACGTCGGCTCCAAACGGATTGTCGGGAGTGGCAACAAGGCGTACTTCCTGCGATATCGGCATGCCGGTGCCAAGGTGGCGATCCGCTCGACACTCGTGAGCGGGGGATCACCTGGGCGGGCAACGATGATCACGTTGCTGAACGTCGCCGAATCGGCAACAGCAGGCTCGGCGGTGATCGTCAGCCGCTCCGATCCCTGGAACGCCGGCACCGTCTTCGCCAAGTCCCCTCCTGCATCGCCTGGTATATAGGCACTCCGTCGCGCGAAACTCTGACAATGCCGAACGTGCCGATCACCCCGCAGACGATTGCCCCACCGGCGGCCCGATATCACCTCGGCGTCGCCGTGCCAGACGGTTCACGGATGTTGTTCACTGCAGGGATCGTCGGTGAACGCCCCGATCGATCGATCAGCGACGACGTCGGGGAGCAGGCGGTCGAGGTATGGCGCAGTATCGGCGCGATCCTCGACGAGGCCGGATTCGCCGTCTCCGACATTGTCTCCTACTCGACCTACGCCGTCGTCGGCAACAACCTCGCCACGGTGATGGCCGCACGCGACGCGTTCCTCGGCGCTCACATTGCCGCCTCGCTGTTGATCCCCGTTCCGGCGTTGGCCCAGCCGGCATGGAAGGTGGAGATCGCGGTCATTGCCGCGACGCAGGAGCGAACGACGGTGGCAGGCCCGGATTGACGTCTCGGCAGAGTAGTGGGGAAGACTCGGGCGATGAGCCTCGTACTTGTCGATATCGCCGATCGTGTCGCCACCCTGACCCTGAACAATCCGGCCGAGCGCAACTCGCTGTCGAAGCCGATGGTCGACGAGATGATCGGAGCAATGGATGCCATCGAGAGCGACGAGGGTGTCGGTGCGATCGTCGTCACCGGAACGGCTCCTGCGTTCTGTGCAGGTGCCAACCTCGGCAATCTCGCCGAGAGCACCCCTGAGAGCCTCGGATCGATCTACGAGGGGTTTCTGCGCATCGCCCGCAGCGCGCTGCCGACGCTGGCCGCCGTCAACGGCGCGGCGGTCGGGGCCGGCTTGAACCTGGCGCTCGGGTGCGATCTTCGACTCGCCGCCCGCACGGCGAAGTTCGACAGTCGCTTCCTGCAACTCGGCATCCATCCCGGAGGAGGCAACACATGGATGTCACGTCGGATCATCGGACCACAGAACACGGCGGCAATGGTTGTTTTCGGTGAGATCCTGAACGGTGAAGAAGCCGAACGTATCGGCCTCGTCTACCGGTGCGTCGACGACGACGAACTGCTGGACGTCGCTCACGCCATGGCTGCCAGAGCGGCATCGTCTCCACGGGAATTGTCGAAGGTCGTCAAACGAACGATCAGCGAGATGGCTGACATCTCCGAGCATTCCGACGCTGTCGCCAAGGAACTCACGCCACAAATCTGGAGCACCCGCCAGCCGTGGTTCGCCGAACGGTTGGCGGCACTCTCGGCAAAGATCTCCAGCAAGAACCGTGCGTGAACGGTGCGCTGGACGGGTGCAGCATTCGACGATCTCACGCGCGGTGAGCGTCCAGCCGCCCACGCCTGGTCACCACTTACTGATGAGACTTTCAGGTAAGCGGCGGCGAGCCCCCAGCAAAGTGCGCTACGGTGTGGTCAAGGGGAGAGTCAAGTCATCCAGTCAGTGAAGTGATACGGAGGACCAATGAGTCAACGCAACCGTTCGGAAACAGTGGTTTTGCCACCAAAGACGGAACTGCGGGCCCACGCCCGTGGTGAACGTCACCGAATCAATACTGAGCTGCACGCAACGGCCACGGTGGTGTGCGGAGGTGTCGAACCCGACGACACGATCGAACCAGGTGCGACCTGGAAGCCGATCCATCATCACGATGCCGATCGTGCCAAGGCCGATATCTCCAAGCACGGCGT
>JAYTOR010000013.1:0-7306 GCA_043747685.1 Actinomycetota bacterium | reverse complement strand
TGGGTGCGGCGCATCCGTACCTGTGCGGCGAGATCGGCATCGGCTGTGACAACCGCGCCGCCATCACCGATGCCGCCGAGATTTTTCGTCGGGTAGAAGCTGTACGTGACGGCGGCGGATCGAGCGTGGTCGAAGATCGCACCCTGAGCCTGGGCGGCGTCCTCGACGATCGCCAGATCGGTCTGCGGCAGATCGGCGGGCAGGCCGTAGAGATGGACGACGACGACCGCCTTCGTACGGTCGGTGCGTGCGGCTTCGACGGCTGCAGGATCGATGCAGGCGGAGTCTGCGAGTACATCGACGCAGACCGGAACAGCACCGAGTGCGGCCACGGCCGAGGCCGTCGGCACGGCGGTGAACGCCGGGATGATGACCTCGTCGCCGACGCCGACGCCGAGTGCCGCCAGGCTGAGTTGAATCGCGGCGGCTCCCGAGGAAACGGCGACCGCCTCCATGCCTCCGCTCCACGCTGCGATCCGGCGTTCGAGGGCATTCGTATGCGGCCCGAGCAGGATCGAACCACTCGAAGCGACCTGCGCTGCGAGGGCTGCGAACTGTGGAGCCAGGCGTCGTCCCCTACGGCTCAGATCGACGACTGGTACCACGAATGCTTCCGGTAGAACTCGAGTGTTTCGTCGACTCCGTCCACGAGGTTCGTATGGGCTTTCCATCCGAGTTCGAAGGCGATGAGCGAACTGTCTGAACGGAACGAACCGATGTCGATGCGTTGCTGGTCGCCAGGCCAGGGAATCAGGCGCATCCCCGCAGTGCTGCCGGAACAGCGGATGATGAGCTCGGCGATTTCGGCGAGCGAGTGGTGCTGATCGTGGCCGACGTTGAACACGCGTCCTGCCGCGTTACTCCCACAGGCGGCGAACAGAGCGTCGACCACGTCGTCCACGAACAGGCAGTCGCGTCGCTGGGTTCCATCGCCGTAGATGTCGATCGTCTGATTGAGCAGTGCTTTGCGAAAGAACACGGGGAGGAATCCGAGTTCGTTGCTCGAAAGACGCTGACGGGGACCGTACGTGTTGGTGATCCGCAGCGAGCTGATCTGCATGTCATGAGCGTGGGCGTAGACCATGTGCAACTGCTCGCCGGCGAGCTTGGCGACGCCGTTGACATCGACAGGATTGGCGGGATGCGTCTCGTCGACCGGCGTCCGCAGCGGTTTGCCATAAACCTGTCGAGTCGAGGCGTGGACGACCTTGGCGTTCGGGTTGACGTGGCGCAGCGATTCGAGGAACCTGCTGTGCGACATCGTGTTCATGGCGAGGTCCGTTTCCGGGTCGCGCATCGAGGCCTGATGATTGACCTGACCTGCGAGGTTGAAGACGACGTCGACACCGTCGAGGGCAGTCGCAACGATGTCGTCACCGATATCGGCCTCGATCACCGTCACCGCACGTACCGGAGCGTGGCTGCCCAGATCAACACCGAACGCATCGAGATTGCGCCGATCGCCACCGTGACCGTCCACCAGCGCATCGACCACCACAACCGTAGCGCCGGCCGCTGTCAGTCGACGGACAACGTTGGACCCGATGAACCCGAGACCACCGGTGACCAGGCACTTCGCGCCCGCGAAGGTGTCGTCCGTTGATAGGTCGGCGTACCTCACCGAGAAGACGTTACTCAGTTTTCACAGGAAAGTCCGGTCGGTCGCGCAGATTTGCGAAACGCTCCTGCACGAAGCGTGACCACTTCAGCTGTCCTTGGGATCGGAGAAGGCAGCTCCGCCTGCTGCCCATGTACGGTCGAGGTCCGACCCGTCGAGAAAGCGTTGGTCGATCTCCAGGCTGACCGTTCCGTGGGCGAACGCCCAGAGCGCCTGGGCACAGTACGGTTCGCCTGTTGCCAGGAACCAGGGCGTCCCCGCCCATGATTCCAGCCCGGGGGTCAGATCGTCACGGTGCAGATGACCGTTGGTGACGAGGCGATACAGATGCGGATGAGCGATGCCGTAGCTCCGATATGCCCGCAGCAACGCCATCACTGGTCCCTCGTCCCCGGCTTCGGCTACGGCACGGTGACCGAGGATTCCGACCTCGTGCAGCGCGGCGTCGATGAGCACGGTTTCAACAGCCTGTTTGCTGGCAAAGTGCTTGTACAGCGACGGTGCGCGAATGCCCAGCTCCGCAGCCAGACGGCGCATCGTCACGGCCTCGGAACCCTCGGCTTCGAGCACCATCCTGGCCGTCGCTGCAATCTCACGTGCGCGTGGCGACAGCACCCGGATGGGCGGCTGTCCGGTCACGAAGCCGACAGGACGAAGACCGGATGCTTCGGCGCCACACGATCGAGCTCCTCGTCGCTCGAATCGGCGTCGACACCGTCGAAGAACACTCCGACCTCCATCTTCCAACGGCGCAGATATGAGCGGAGGATCGCCCGTTTGGCGTCTCCCGACATCTCCGTGGCGATGTACTCGACACGCCGGCGCCCGACGATCAGGGCGAGGCGACCGTCACCGGCGCGCACGTTGCGGACCCATTGCCCTTCACCTCGGGCCGAGACGAGGTACGACTGCCCGTCGACGGTCAGCAGGTTGACGGGCGTGCGTCGCGGCTGGCCGGTCGAGCGTCCTCTGACTTCCAACACCCTGCTCCCCCAGACGCTGATCCCCATGCGGGTGAGGCGGGCGACCAATCTGTTGAACACGTTCCTGGTCACCCAACCAGGCTGACGATAGTGCGGGGCTGATTGTGTATCTGCGGCTTCGTTGGACATGACTCCGGCTTTCCGATCGAGTGGCTAACGGTGTAAGCCACAATAGCTAACGACGTTAGCCATGTCAACCCCCTTGATCTTCCGGCGACGCACCTACTCGAGACGAGCGTCCATCGCCGAGGCCAGCAGCACGGACCGTGGATCATTGGCAGACGCCGTTCCGGCTCGCAACACCGCAAGTCGCTCGCATGCCGAACCCGCAGCGATGCCGGCACCGGCGACGATCGACAGTGTTCTCCTGCGCCCAGCGACGATCATCAGTGCGGCTCCGGCGATGGACAAACGTCGGCCAGCGATGTCCAACCGCGCCGCCGCAGGGTCCGTTCGATATGTGTCGAGTTCGCCGAGCCGGCGCTTCATCATCGTCGCCGTGAACACCTCGGCAACCGCACCGGCGGAGGCGACTCTCGCGGCAGCACCGAGGCGACGACCATCGAGGCAGGACAACATCGTTGTCACCGCACCGGCAGTCGCAGCAGCGCTCGATGCAAAGAGCATCGGGAGCTCACGGCGAGCCCGATGCCAGACAGGCGTCGCCGTATCGGCCACGAGGACACCGGTGTAGGTCGCGATCGTCGGACCGACGAGCCCTGCGCCGATCGTCAACGCCCGACGAAGTCGCGGGACGACATGCAACTCGCCGAGCATCGCCGAGCCGGCGGCCAACGGCGAATACAGCGCTAGTAGCCACGAACCGACGCTCATCGGTGAGGTCGGCTTCATCACCCTCAGCATGTAGACGAAACGTTTCGGCCTGCCAAGATCGGCGACCAGCAGGGCGGGACTCGGCAGCAGCCCGATCATCGACGCTCGGCGCGCGTGCCTGGCAAGTGCGGGCTGCTTGGCGAGTTCGGCGACGGCAGCGATGACGGAGGACGCGCCGGCGAGACCTCCTGTGAAAAAGTACCAGCCGATGTAGTCCTTCCAGACATGCGGCTCGACGATGGGTTTGCCGTAGTAGCCGACGGTCTCCCCGACGTCAGCTGCCTCTGCGAAATGGCCGGCAACGTTCGTTGTTCCGGTCATGTTCGTCACTGGCGACCGCCGAACACGACGACGGCGATTCCGGCAACGAGACCGACGGCGGCCTTGGCGGCTGTCCGCCACATCTCTGGCAGGTCTCGCGTCGTCGCACGCGGCGTAGGCGGAAGTCCATAGACATCGGGCTCGTCGAGCAGCAGGAACATAGCGCCAGCGCCACCGATGCCGTCTGCGGGATCATGGCCGTACAGCCGAGCCTCACCGACGCCCTTGGACTGCAATGTCTCCAATCGACGCAATGCGGTTACACGCAGATCCGCCAACGCGCCGAACTGGATCGACTCTGTCGGACACGCCTTGGCGCATGCCGGTTGTTCGTCAGCCTTGAGGCGGTCGTAGCACAGCGTGCATTTCGCCGCTCGGCCATCGTTCTCGTTCTTGCCGATGACCCCGAACGGACACGCAGGAACGCAGTAGCCACAACCGTTGCAGATGTCCGGCTGCACGACGACGCTGCCGAACTCGGTCCGGAACAGCGAACCGGTGGGGCAGACATCGAGGCAGGCTGCTTCGGTGCAGTGTTTGCAGACGTCGGAACTCATCAGCCAGACGAAATCCTTGGTGATCGCCGGAACGGCGACATGCGGCGATGCATCGACGGGTTGGCCCGGCGAACGGCGGGCCTTCTCGACGAAGGCGACGTGGCGCCACGATGTGGCGCCGAGGGCACCGGTGTTGTCATATGAGTTCCCCGTCAGTTCGCAGACCTCGCTGGCGATGCCGTTCCATTCCTTGCACGCGACCTCGCAGGCTTTGCACCCGATGCACACACTGGTGTCGGTGAAGAATCCATAGCGGACCCCTGGTTCGATCGTCCGGCCCCGCTCGCCGCTCATCGCCCGACCGTGCCCTGCCGGTGACGCTCGACGAGATCGAGACGGTCGCGGCCTTCCGGGCGGCGCCCGGAAACGATGTCACAGGTTTGCGCCTTGGTGTTCTGGATGTGGACGTTCGGGTCGAGCGCCAGGCCGAGCAGATCGTTGGCGGAATCCCCCGTCGTCGCGCCACGGCTGCCCCAGTGGAACGGCAGACCGACGGTGTGCACGACTCTTCCGCCGACGTCCAGCGGAGTGATGCGGGCCGTGACCAGTACCCGCGCTTCGATGACGGCTCTGGACGTGATGATCGAGGCCCACCCTCCGTTTTCGAGGTGCCGCAGCGCCGCCAACTGCGGACTGACTTCACAGAACATCTCCGGTTGCAGTTCGTTGAGCCTGTCGACGACGCGACTCATCGCCCCCGCAGTGTGGTGCTCGGTCAGCCGGTACGTCGTCAGGGCGAACGGGTACGGGTCGGCTTCGTCATCTGCGCGAGGGCTGCGGTTGTCGGGATTCTCGACGGCACGGATCCGGTCGGTCGCCGGGTTGTCCTGTTGTCGGTTGATCGGATTCCTCACGGGTGACTCGTTCGGTTCATAGAACGTGGGAAGCGGGCCGTCTGCGAGGCCCGAGGGAGCGAACAGCCACGCTTTGCCGTCCGACTGGAGGATGAACGGGCTGCTTCCGGACAACGCATCCTCGGCGACAGCATCAGGTTCCGGCGCGAAATTCGGTGGCTTGTCGAGTTGAAAATCCGGCACGTCCTCACCTGTCCACCGTTGCGAAGCCTCGTCCCACCACACGTACCGTTTGCGTTCGGACCATGGCGCGCCGTCCGGATCCGCAGACGCTCGGTTATACAGCATGCGGCGGTTCGCCGGCCATGCCCATCCCCAGTTCGGTGCCACCCATGACTGTTCGGTGCCGGGGACTCTGCGACGTGTCTGGTTGACACCGTCCGCTCTGCATCCGCAATAGATCCAGCAGCCGCAGATCGTCGACCCGTCTGCTCGCAGTTCCGTGTAGCTCGACAACGGGCTGCCGTTGCTCGTTCGGCCGTTGATCTCGGCGAGTACGGCTTCCGCCGACGGGTCGTGGTGCGGACCTTCCAGTTCGTAGTCCCAGGTGAGATCGAGTACCGGCCGATCCCTGGCAGCGGCTGACGTCTGCAGACGTTCCCGCACCAAACGACCGAGGTGGTAGATGAACCAGAGGTCGGAACGGCAGTCTCCCACCGGCTCGACCGCCTTGTCGTGCCATTGCAGCAGGCGTTGGGTCTGCGTGAACGATCCGCTCTTTTCGGTGTGAGCTGCGGCCGGCATCAGGAAGACTTCCGTCCCGATTGCTTCCGTTCGCAGCTCGCCGGTGGCGATCTCGGGGGCGTCGTACCAGAACGAGGCAGACTCGATTTCCTGCAGATCACGAACGACGAGCCAGTCGAGGTTGGCCATCGCCTTGCGGTGCATGCCCGAGTTCGTCGAGCCGACCGCCGGGTTCTCGCCGAGTAGGAAGAACCCCTTAACCGTTCCGGCAATCATGCCGAGCGTGGTCTGGTAGGTCGAATGGTCGCCCGTCAGTCGCGGCAGGTGATCGAAGCAAAAGTCGTTGTCAGCCGTTGCGGCGTCGCCGAACCACGCTTTCAGCAGGCTGACGGTATAGGCGCGCATGTTGCCCCAATAGCCGGTCGGCGACGAGACCGAATGGATGAACTCATCCAGCGTCCCGGCGGTCGACACATGCGGCATCGGGATGTAGCCCGGCAGCAGGTCGAAGAGCGTCGGGATGTCCGTCGAACCCTGAATGCTTGCGTGGCCACGCAGCGCCATGACTCCGCCGCCTGGCCGACCGATATTTCCGAGCAGCGTCTGCAGGATCGCTGCGGCACGGACGTTCTGCACCCCGACCGAATGGTGTGTCCAACCAACGGCGTAACAAATCGCACCGGTCCGTTCCCGACCCGAGTTCGCGCACATCGCCTCGGCGACGGCGATGAAGCGGTCGACGGGCACACCGCACGTGCGCTGCACCATCTCCGGCGTGTACCGGCTGAAGTGCCGCTTCAACAGCTGGAACGCGCAATGCGGGTGCTCGAGCGTCGGATCCACGCGAGGCGCAGAGCCACCGCGCCCACCCCGAGCGTGTTCTCCGCCGTCTTCGCAATCGCCGGCGGCCGACTTCTCACCGACTCCTTCGTACTGCCAGGACGACGAGTCGTACGTCCGCGTCTGCGGATCCCACCCGGAGAACAACCCGTCGAGGTCCTCGGTGTCACGGAACGCCTCGTCGATGATCGTCGCTGCGTTGGTGTAGGCAACGACATAGTCACGGAACTCCCGGCGGTGCGAGATGACGTAGTTGATCAATCCGCCGACGAAGGCGATGTCGCTGCCAGGACGGATGGGTACGTGGATATCGGCGAGTGCGCTGGTGCGGGTGAACCGCGGATCGGCGTGGATCACGGTCGCCCCACGTCGCTGGGCCTCGACGACCCACTGGAACCCGACCGGATGGTTTTCAGCCATGTTCGATCCCATGATCAGGATGACGTCGCTGTGCTGCAGGTCCTGTAGGAAGCCGGTGGCACCACCTCGTCCGAACGATGTCCCCAGACCGGGGACGGTCGACGAGTGTCAAATCCGTGCTTGATTCTCGATCTGGACCGCCCCCCACGACGTGAAGAGCTTCTTCCACAGATAGTTCTCCTCGTTGTCGAGGGT
>JAYTOR010000012.1:0-15370 GCA_043747685.1 Actinomycetota bacterium | reverse complement strand
GGCAAGTGGGATGCGTCGATGAGCGAGTTGATCGGCAGCGGCGGCGAGATCTACGTCGTCGGAGTGGCAACCGAGTGCTGCGTGCTGATGACCGTCCTCGCCGCCGCCGATGACGGAACGACGGTCCACGTCGTCGTCGATGCCTGTGCCGGTGGAACGACTGACAGCCACCGAGCGGCCCTCGAGATCATGGCGCTCTGCGGTCCGCAGGTCACCCTCACGAGCTCGGAAGCTGTGCTGCTCGGCACCGGCTGAGGCGGGCGCACTGGCAGCAGGACGCCGCAGGCTGGTTGCGAGAGGCGGCTAGAGATGGCTGGCGGCGGTCAGCGCCAGCGTTGGCCGGCCGTGCTGTCAGCGGGCAGCGGTGAAGGTGATCGAGCGCATCGGCGGCGGAGTGTTGCGGCTCTTCTTGACGACGATCACGCCGTCGATGATGGCGAAGGCCAGCGCCAGGGTGTCACCGATCTCCAATGCTTCCATCGCCGTCTTGGCCTGCGAGCCGAGTGGGGCATCGACGACCAACAGATCGGCCGCAGCGCCGACCGCAAGACGGCCGTTGACGTCACTGTGCAGGTCGGCGACGTTGCCCGTCGCCAGTGCCACCGCAGTCGGCCCGTCGATCAACCCAAGCGACGCTGCGGAGGCCATCACCCTGAGCATACCGAGCGGCTGGACTCCGGAACCGGCAGGGCAGTCGGTACCGGCGACGACGCGGTGCAACTCGTTACGTTCCCGGGCCAGATCGACGATCCTGCCGAGCATCGTGATGTTGCCGTTGTGGACGATCTCAATGCGTGCATCGGTTCGTTCGAGGATCGCCACGACGTCGTCGATACCGAGGCTCGTCGGTCCACCGTTGACGTGGCCGGCGACGTCTGGCTGCACCTCGATGACGAAGTCGGCACCGATCACGCCGCTCCCGGGGATCGACGCGCCGCCGGTGTGCACCATCACCTTCATCTGTCGGGCCTGCGCCCAACGAGTCATCTGCGCTGCCTCTGTCGGGTCCTTGACGCCAGAAATTCCGATCTCTCCGACGAGCCGGCAGCCGGCCTGGGCGAGATCCTCGAAGTCCTGCTCGACGAGACCTGGCTCGAGCAGTACAGCGCCTGCGTGCACCTTGACGCCGGACGGACGGGCATTGTCGAAACTGAGGTGCGCGAGCAGGGCGAGCGCCTTGACGCCTGCAGGCGTTGTCGGCCTGCCAGGGAGGTGTGGTTCGCCCGCCGAATACATCGTCGTCACGCCGCCGTGGAGGCACGACTCGATGAAGTCGACCGTCTTCTGCCGTGGAGTGAAGTCGCCGAACACCGGATGAACATGGTTGTCGGCCATACCGGGCATGACGGTCGCACCCCCGGCGTCGATCACCGCCACCCCATCGGGGATCTGCAGATCACCGGCCCTGCCGATGGCGGTGATGATCCCGTCCTGCACGACCAGCGTGTCGCCATCGAGCAATGGCGCACCGAGGATGCCGGACACCAGCGTGCCGATATTCACGATCACGAGCGGCTTGCTCGACGTCGGGGCTGCGGCAGTGGCGCTCATCGCAATCCGTCCTTTCGTTCTGCGTCTTCGATCGTCAGACCACCGACACGAGGCAGCGGTCTGCCACCGTTGCTCACCGCGACGGCGAGTACGAGTTGATCAGCTGTCGGGGATTCGGCGATCCGCAGTTCGACGGCGTCGAAGTGGGAACGCACGAACGCCGCATCCTTGTAGTGCAATGGAATGTCGAGCGTCGTGCCCGGCCCGCCACGCTTCTTCGCAGAGGGGATGATCGCCAGACCACCGCCGCAGGCCGCCCGCAGCGGGACGCCGAGTTTGGGATGCAGCAGTGCGGCGGCGTGTTCGAGTTCGCCGTTCGTGCCGACGATGACACCCTTGCCGTACGATTCGACGGCATCGGCGAGAGCGGCGACGGCCGTCTCGGAGATCTCCCGGCCGATCGACACGCTTGCCTCGATCAGTTCGCTGAGGTCGTCGACGTAGCTCCCGGCGAACGGATTCTCGAGGACGGCAGCGGTGATGACCCTGCGGATCGGGCGGTCGAGCCGGCGCCCCATTTCGTACCGGCGCTCTTCGATCAGCGTATGGACGGCGATGACCTTCATCGTCAGAGAATACCCGAGATCACATGTGTACAAGCGACCGCGTCAAACGTGATCGCGTCAGTCGACGGTCGGATCGGCGATGCGCTGCAACAGGCCGAGGAAGAGTGCGCTCTCCTCACGCGTCAACGGAGCGAGCGTCGCCCTGGTGATCGCAGCGGCATGTGGCAGCAACTCCTCGAGAGCAGCGCGACCCTCTGTCGTCAATTCGACGACACTGAGTCTCGCATCATCATCATCGGGTCCTGATTGCACCCAACCGCGTTGTGTCAAGCGGTTGACGACACCCGTGATCGTCGCCGAATCCATTGCCACCAGGCGACCGAGCTGGTTCTGATGGAGGGGACCGTCCGTGCCGAGTTTGACGAGTGTTGCCAATTGTGCCGGTGCAATTTTCGGCACGATCATCTGCGAGAAGATCGTCCGATGTCGCTGGTTCGCCTTGCGCAGCAGGAAGCCGACCTGGTTCTCGAGTACGTACTTTCGACGACTCATCGCCGTCCCCGTGTCAGACGGCTCGCCGGCACCCGCCCGTAACTCGACACAGGCCGGGAACTCGCGACGTTGAATGGGAACGGCGGCGGTGGCAGCGACAGGGACGACATGGCAGCGACAACCATACGACGTCAGCGATTCAACCTCTCGGCAATCCGGCAGGGCCTAGCAACCGGTTGCCGAGGAGCCCGTGTTGCCCCTCGATTGCACACCACTGATCTCCGAGCACGATCAGCGCAGCAGCGATCCGACCACCGTCGGCGAGTCGTTCGGCGATCACTCTGCCGTGCTGCATCGCCTCGTGTTGCTCTGCCGCGTCGAGCTCGCCAACGGACACCGTCACCAACAGCTCGCCGAGGTCCGAGTCTTGCTGCAGCGCGCACGCCGGTTCTCGGCGGATCGAAGGATGTCCTGGCAGATCGACGGCACTGGCGATGACCGACGCCGCAGCGTCGGCTGCGGCTGCATCGTGAGCGAACACAGTCACGGCGTCGGCGATACCGAGCGAAAAGCTTCGGCCGCGCCAGCCACTCGTGGCCACACCGCGGACGTCGTCAGCTTCGTTGATGGTGACGGTCCCGCCGAGGCGGTGATCGCTGGCCGGCCCCATCAGCCCGATGCTGATCGATCGGCCCGCACTCAGGCCGAAGGCGATGTCGCCGCCATTGTTGACGATCAATCGATCGAGTCCCGCTTGCATCGAGTGCGACAGGACATGATCGGCGACGGCGCCGGCGACGGCGGCCATCGGCGTGATGAAGATCTCGCCGAAACCGGACGTCGCGCTGACCATTCGGCTGGCGACGGAGCCGGCGACAGCGCGACCTGAACCCGCTGGTATCCGCAGGATCGCCAGCTCCGCAACGAGATCGATGAGCACCGTTTGCATGACATCCTCTGCAATCGCGAAGGCTTCCCGCCGCCCGTTCGAACATCCCTCGGCGGTGATGATCAGATCGATGGGTCCGTGCTGCAGGTGCAGTTTGAGCCCGTCAGCGGTGAGCGCAGCGATCGGCCTGCTCATCGCCAGTCGGCCCGCTCATCGCCCCACGGCGTGCTCATCGGTCGCCGAGTAGATGGCTGCCGTCGAGTTGCCGGATCCGTTCGTCTGCGAGAACCGATTCGATCGACCGGATCGAACCGGCATGACCGCCGAACGCCAGATAGTCAGCCGTTGACATCGTGAACTCCAACGGAGCGACAATGGCAGGCGTCGGTACATGGCCGAACGAACCCGGGGGCATCGCTGTCACGTCGACCATGAAGGTGATGCCACCGCCTGGCCACAGGTAGACGGGGGCTCCGCCGCATGTGACCGACGTCAGGCGCGACCGCACCGAACGCGTCAGACCGATCGGGTTCTTCGTCACGCCGGCTCGCAGCGATCCGCCGGCCCCGGCGATGAACAACACGGATGTCATCGCCGGTTCACAGTTGAGGCGGATGTGGTCGACGGAATCCTGCACGGCCTGCGGCATCTCTGCCGAGCGGGGGACGAGGTTGTCGTCGAGCACGAAATAGGCGGAACTCTCGCCGGTCGTGCTGACCATCAGCAGCCGAAGGCCAGGATGCGCCCCGCGATCGGCGCGAAACCGCTCGATGATCGCCAGCGGGTCGACGAGGTCCGTGCCGCCCCAGCCGCTGCCGGGAGCGGCGATGTTGAAGTACCGACCCGGCGTCGACTTGCGACCCGTGATGACGATGCCACTGGTGGGCATGTCGAGGACCGCTCCGGCCTGGTGCTCGGTGAGGACGCCGGTGATGTGGTCGTCGACGACCACGACCTCATCGACGAGCGTGCTCCAATCGATGGCAAACATCCCGACCGTCGCCGATCCGCAGCCGACGCGCATTAGTTCCTCCAGCGTGCCGTCGATGATCGGAGCACTGCCCGCCCGGAGCTGAAGGCGCGATCCGCCGTCGACGGTCAGTTCGGTCGACTCGCCCTGGCAGAGGGCGAGGATGGCGCGCATCGTCGCCAGACCCTCACGTTTTGCGCCGCCTGTCAGGTGGTTGACGCCGCCGATCGAAAGCATCTGTGAACCGTATTCGCCGGTCGTCACGTGCCCGACGGCCTCGCCGTCGCTGCGGACGATCGCCCGCTCCGGCCCGACATGGCGATCGGTGTCGATCTTCACCTTGACACCGCAGTACGAGAAGATCCCCTCGGTGACGACTGTGACGGTGTCGACGCCACGTACATCGCTCGAGACGATCAGCGGTGCGGGCTTGTAGTCGGGATATGTCGTACCGGACCCCGTGCCGGTGACGAAGAAGTCCTCTCCGCGCACGAGTTCGCCGTCCCATGTGTCGTGCAGCACGGCGAACGGCACGATTTCGCCGGCCCGGCCCCTGGTCCGCTGCAGGATCGTCACCGGGTCGATGCGGGTCAGCACCCCGTCGACGTTGCCGTAGCGGTCGCACGAACCCGTTTGGCCGACCTTGATGAAGCACCGGATCGGGCACGCCTCGCAACGAACCTTGGCGACGTCGTCGAGGATCGCCGCAGCGTCCGGGACGATCTCCGGATACTCGGATGGGCGCTGGCCGTTCACGCAGCACCCCGCTTGCGGAGCGCCGCGAGAACCTTGGTCGGCGTCGCCGGCACGGACCGGATGCGGATCCCGCAGGCGTGATGGATGGCGTTCAGGATCGCCGGTGCTGTCGGGATCAGCGAGTGCTCGCCGACGCCCTTGGCTCCGTAGGGACCGACAGGATCGTGGGTCTCGACGATGATCGTCTCGATCGGTGGGACGTCGCCGATTGTTGGAATGAGGTAGTCGTGGAGGTTGTTCGTGCGACCGGGCAGGTACTCCTCGAGCAGCGCCAACCCGATCCCCTGGGCGATGCCGCCTTCGATCTGGCCGACGACGAGCTGGGGATTGATCGCTTTGCCGACGTCGTACGCTGCAACCACACGGTGCAGTTCCACGCGCCCTGTCGCCGTGTCGACGCTGAGCTCGACCAACTGCGTCCCGTATCCGAAAACGGCATACGGCTTGCCCTGGCCGTTGTGGTCGAGTGCTGTCGTCGGCGGGTCGTAGCTCTCGACGGCCACAGCCACGAAGCCGTCTGCATCGACCGGAAGCCGGCGGAGGTCGACTGATCGGGCGACGCCATTGCTCTGACAACTGAGGGCGCCAGCGTCGAACACGAGCTCGGAGTCGAACGACGCATCGAGCATCGCCAGCAGCCCGGCGCGCAGCGACGTTCCGGCGAGGTACGCCGCCATGCCGGACACATACGTCTGGCGTGACGCCGAGGTTTTGCCGGCGTCAGGCGTGATCGAAGTGTCAGCGGACCGAAGCTGGAGGCGGTGTACTTCGATGCCGATCGCATCGGCGACGATCTGGCTGATGACCGTGTTCGATCCCTGTCCGATGTCGATCGCACCCTGATGCAGGACGACACTGCCGTCCCTACGCACGCCGACCTTGATCGTCGATGGGTTGGAAAGCGAGGTGTTGCCGCAGCCGTACCAGATTCCGGCAACGCCGACCCCTCTGCGATAGCGGCTGTCATTGGCGCGATTGAGCGAATCTGCTCGCGTCAGCGCGTCGGCCCACGGGTCGCGGAGTGCTTCGAGGCAGTCCCGGATCCCGACGCCGCCCTCCAACACGTGGCCGGTGACGGTGCGCTGACCGGCGGTGAGGGCGTTGAGGATGCGGAATTCGAGGCGATCGATGCCGAGTTGACCGGCGAGCTCGTCGAACAGCGTTTCCTGGGCGATCGCCGCCTGAGGGACGCCGAAGCCGCGGAACGCACCCGAGGGCGGGCCGTTGGTATGCACGGCGGTCGAATGGGCGTGGTAGTTGGGGATGAAATACGGTCCGGACGCATGGATCGGGACCCGGTTGGCGACCGTCGGACCCCATGACGCGTATGCCCCGGTATCGAAAACTCCCTCGAACGACATCGCTGTCACCTTGCCGTTGGTATCGGCGCCGATGCTGACGGAGAGCTGCGAGGGATGGCGCTTCGTCGTGCTGGCCATCGACTCGGCACGGCTGTAGGTGATGCGCACGGGCTGACCGGTTCGCAATGCGGCGAGGGCGAGGAACGGTTGGACCGACAGATCGAGCTTGCCGCCGAAGCCTCCGCCGACAGCGGTCGGCACGATCCGCACATGATGGTCGGCGACACCGAGTATCTCCGCCATCGACGCCCTGTCCATGTATGCCGACTGCGTCGTGACATGGATGACAACCAGTCCGTCGATGACCTCCGCCCAGCCCGCCTCCGGCTCGATGTAGGCGTGCTCGACGAATGGCGAATCGAATTCGGCAGACGCCACTACTGCACAGCTTGGCATGACTGCGTCGACGTCACCGGTCTGCACGAAACCTTCCACGAGCACATTGGCTGGGCGGTCGGTATGAACCAGCTCGGCTGCCGGGTGTAGGGCGAGTGCCGGCGATGTGAGCGGATTCAGCGCAGCCCACACGACCGGGAACTCGATCGAGGAGAAGTCGAAGCCGGGCAGCACCACGACCGCGGCGACTGCTTCGCCGGCGAACCGCGTCTCGTGCTCGGCGAAGACGGGTTGATCGGCGAGCGCGGCGATCACCCCGAAGCGATTGACACCTGGCACGTCGCGAGCTGTCAGGACTGCTGTGATCCCGTCGTTTTCCGAAACGAACGATTCGAGGTCGCAGAAGGTGAAGGCTGCCCGCGCGAATGGGCTGCGGATGATGTGGATGACGAGTGCGTCATCAGGAGCGTCGTCGTCGCCGAAGACGTCGGTGCCGGCGACCTTGACCCGTCCGTCGACGCGTTCGATGGACGCACCGACCGCCTTTCCGGATGTCGGCCGCACAGTCACCGGATCAGCCGCATCGACATCGAGGACTGCGGCGATGATCGCCTGGTAGCCGGTGCAGCGACACAGCACTCCACCGAGGCCGTCCATGACCTGCTGACGTGTGGGCTGCCTGTTCGTCCCGAGCAGCGCGCGAGCGGCCATCAACATCCCTGGCGTACAGAATCCGCACTGTGCAGCGGCGTGGCGCAGAAACGAAGCCTGCAATCGTTCGCCGAGTTCGTCGCCGATCAGCCCCTCGACCGTCGTGATCGACGTCCCGGCAAGCCTGCCGACCGGAACCATGCAGGCACACACGGCAGCGTGATCGATCATCACCGTGCAGGCCCCACAATCGCCTGCGCTGCAGCCGACCTTGGTGCCGGTCAGGCCGAGCTCTTCGCGCAGTGCCTCCGACAACACGGCCGCCGGCAATGCATCGAACGACACTGCAACGCCGTTGACGAGCGCAGTCCGGAGTACGGCCTCATCGACGGCCGCCGCATCATCTGCAACGTCGTTGCTCATCTGCGCACACCTGTTCCGGCTGTGCCCGTTCCGCCTGTTGCCATCGCAACCGACGTGCGGCATGCGTGCAGGGCGTCGACGATCAATCGAGGAACGACGAGTCGCCGGTATTCGCCAGTCGCCCGCATATCGTCGATCGGCGCGAGGAGGTCGAGGGGGACCGAGCGGACGGCACTGTCGAGCGCTGCTTCCTCGAAGCGTGCCCCGACGAGTGCGGCCTCCACAGCTGGCAGCCGTGTGGCGACAGGTGAACATGCGCCGACAGCGATCCGCGCTCGGGTGATGGTCTCGCCGTCGAGGACGATCAACGTCGCGACCATGGCGATCGAGATCACCAGGTATGCGCGCGAACCGAGCTTGACGAACGACGAATACACGCTGCTGTCCGCGTGTGTGGAATCGCCCGAACTGACACAGGAGGTGCGCGCGTCCAGCGACTCGGAATGGAAAGCGTCTGGGATCGTGATGGCCGTGACCAATTCGCCCTGGCGCAGCGCCGTCGAGCGATAGCCGGTGATGAACTCGTCGAGCGCGACGGTGCGGATGCCGGTAAGCGACTGGAGTTCGACCACGGCGTCGAGCGTCAGCAGCGCAGGCACACCGTCCGCAGCTGGCGAAGCGGTGCATAGGTTTCCGGCGATCGTTGCGACGTTCTGGATCTGCGTCCCGCCGACTTGACGGGCGGCGCATCGCAGACCGTCGAACGATGAGGGCAGGTCGGCGGTGGCGAGGTCGCTCCAGGTCGTCGCGGCGCCGATGCGCCAACCTTCGCCGGTCTCGGCGATGCCACGAAGCTCGCTGAGGGCGCTGATATCGACGACGTGTTCCGGTGATCTGCCCACCGTCTTTTGGTTCAACCGCTGCGGATAGAAGTCGGTGCCGCCGCTCAGCACGACCGTGTCAGCGTCAGACAGCACAACGAGCGCGTCGTCCAGCGTCGCAGGTCGGGAGAACATCGACCGGAACGGTTTGGAAGACACGGCACCTCACAGCGGAACGTTCGACGCACCATAGTCGCCGAGGTCACTCGTATACAAGTGACCTCGGTCTTTCGCCACAGCGCTAGGCGCCGAGGTGTTCTGCACGGAGTTCGGCATAGCGAGGCTTGATGATCGTGTTGATGATCCGCAGACGTTCGTCGAAATGCGTGAAAGCGCTTTTCATGGCGTTGATCGTCAGCCACTCGAACTCGGTCAGGCCCCACCCGAAGGCATCGGCGAGTTGCGACAGCTCGTGAGTCATCGACGTGTCGCTCATCAGGCGATTGTCGGTGTTGACCGTCACGCGGAAACGCAGGCGGGCGAGCATACCAATCGGGTGATCGGCGATTGTCGCGCAGATGCCTGTGCCGACGTTCGAAGTCGGGCACAGCTCGAGCGGGATACGCCGATCGCGGACATAGGCGGCGAGCTTGCCGAGGTGTTCGGAGCCGGCGATGCCACTGATGTTGTCGACGATGCGCACCCCGTGGCCGAGTCGTTCCGCCCCGCAGAAGTGCACGGCCTCACCGATCGACGGCAATCCGAACGCCTCGCCAGCATGGATCGTCGCATGGAAACTCTTGCGCTGCACGTACTGGAAGGCATCGAGATGGCGTGTAGGCGGATAGCCGGCCTCGGCACCGGCGATGTCGAAACCGACCACTCCGTGGTCCCGCCAACGCACCGCGAGTTCGGCGATCTCCAGGCTGCGAGCGGCGGTGCGCATCGCACAGAGGATCACATAGACCGTCAGATCGGTCCCTGCGGCACCCGACGAGAATCCCCGGATCGCGGCGCCAACGACCTCGTCCAGTGTCAAGCCCTGCTCGATGTTCAGTTCAGGTGCGAAACGGACTTCCGCGTAGACGACGCCGTCAGCGGCAAGGTCGACGGCACATTCGTGGGCCACCCGCTCGATTGCATCGGCGTGCTGCATCACACCGACCGTGTGGGCGAAGGTCTCGAGGTAGAGGACGAGGTCGTTGCGTTTGGCGCCACGGTTGAACCATTTGGCGAGATCGGCGACATCGTTCGTCGGCAGCGACCGATAGCCGAATTCATCGGCCAGTTCGACGACTGTCCTCGGGCGCAGGCCCCCGTCGAGGTGATCGTGCAACAGCGCCTTGGGTGCCTGACGGATGACGTCGAGCGGAGTCGAGGGACTACTCATCACCCAATCGTACGACTTCTCCTGGCGTCGCGTCCGGGGGGCGTCGCGTTCGACGCCCGACTGTGGCCGTACCCTCGGGGGATGGACCAAATAACGGCGGCGACGCCAGCGGCGATATCGACGGCCACGCTCACAGCGCTCGGCTCCACGGTGCGTCATTCACTCGATCACGTCGAATGTTTTCCTGCCCCGCAGAACATATCCAGCGTCCGCTTCCGCAGCGACGAACTGAACTCGATGTGCCCGGTCACCCATCAGCCGGACCTCTCGCATATCGAGATCCTCTACGTCCCTGACGAGTGGTGTGTCGAATCGAAGTCGCTCAAGCTGTATCTCTGGGGTTTCCGCGATCGCGCTGTTTTCGCCGAGGCGCTCGCCGCCGAAATCGCCGGAGAGATCATGTCGAGCGCCAGGCCGATGACGGTGACGGTGACGTTGACGCAACGTCCGCGTGGCGGGATCGAAGTTCAGGCGATCTCGACCCTTCCCTCGAACTGAGGCCACCTACCCCTCATTCCCGGCGGGTAACGGTCCGATGAACCTCGAAGATCAGTGGGAGTCGCCCGGTCGATATGGGCGACCGGAGAAGGCTGGAGGTCGAAGCCTCTGGCTCGCTGACGCCAACACGATCAGGGTGATGATGTACGGAGCGGCGCTGGTCAGGTCGTCCGACAGGCGGTGGACCGTCGCATACAGGACGAAGAACAGCAGTGCAGCACCGCCGGTGAAATAGGCGGTGACCCAACGTTGGCGCATGATCGCCGACACCGAGAACAGCAGCAGGATCAGTCCGACGAACAGCAGCAGCGCAGGAATACTCTTGTTGTTGCGCAGCCGCAGCGCATCGGAGTAGCTGAACAGTGCCGCACCCCCGAGCAGCCCGGTCGGACGCCAGTTGCCGAAGATCATCGTCGCCAAGCCGATGTAGCCGCGATTGGCGGTCATGCCCTCCTTGTACTGCGTGTTCGTGACGATCGCCAGGTATCCGCCGCCGAGTCCGGCCATCGCCCCGCTGATCGCCATGGCGATGTAGCGCAACCGGAGCACTTTGACGCCAAGGCTTTCGGCGGCAGACGGGGCCTCACCGGAGGAACGCAAGCGCAGACCGAAGCGGGTCCTCCACATGATCCATGCCGTGATCGGCACGAGGCCGAGCCCGAGGATCGTGGCGAGGGACATCTGCGAGAGGAACCCACGGGCGATCCCGGCGGCATCGCTGACGACGAACCAGCGCCTGCATTCGACCCAGAACAGGCCACTCGGTTTGGTGAGGCAACTGGCATTGGCCCTGTCGGTGATGAACCGCAGCGTGATCTCGGGGATCGTGCCTTTCTGCGGAGGGGACAGGCTGACGCTGCCGACGCCGCCATGGGCTCCTTTCTTCCCGACGAAGTACACCGCCGACAGATAGCGGACGGCCCCGGCTGCCAGCAGGTTGATCGAGAAGCCGGAGATGACGTGGTCGACGTTGAACCGGACTGTCGCCAGCGCGTGGACCATTCCGCCGATCATTCCGCCGATCATGGCGAACAACAGGCCGACCCACGGTCCGTATTTCCAGGCACCGAAACCGCCGCCCCACGTGCCGAGGATCATCATGCCCTCGATACCGATATTGACGATGCCGACCCGTTCAGCCCACAAACCGGACAGGCCGGCGAAGAGAATCGGCAGTGCGAGGTGCAGGGTGGCCGTCACGGTCCCCGAGGACGTGAGGTCGTACGCCCCGGTCTTTTCGCGTACCACGCTCAGCAGTAGGAATGTCAGCGCTGCGCTGATGAGGATGCGCTGACGACTCGATCGCGACGACCACAACAGCGCAGCGCTGCGCCTCGGGGGGCCGGCCAGGTCGACGTCAGCTTGCGTGAGGCTCATGCCGTCACCCCCAGCTGTGTGAGGTGGTGTTCGACGGCGTGCGCAGCGCGCTGCTGGGTCCGTTTGTCGACCCATCGTCCGGACGCCTCGTTGACGATGACCACGCTGAGCACGATGACCCCTTCGATGATCTGAACGATTTCCTGCGGCACCTTGATCAGGCCGAGCTTCGTCGCCGACGCCGCCAACAAGCCGAACAGCAGTGCCGACAGGACGATGCCGATCGGATGGTTCCGTCCGAGCAGGGCGACGGCGATACCGAGGAAGCCGATGCCGTCGACGAAACCCTGCGACGAGTAGGCGTGGGAGTCACCGAGGGTCTGCTGCATGCCGATGAATCCGGCGACAGCACCGGAGAGCAGCAACGCCGTGACGATCATCCGCTTACTACTGATTCCCGACGTCTTGGCAGCGACATCGTTGTGGCCGGACGCACGGAGGCGGAAACCGAAACGGCTCTTGAAGACGACGATCCAGTAGGCGAAGACGACGAGCAGGGCGACGATGAAGAAACCGTTGAGCTGATCCTTGACGATGTCAGGCATCCACCCGCTTCGGGGGATCGGCCGGGTGGTGACGTTCTGGCTGTTGCCCTGGGTGTAGCGGAAATAGGTGTTGAACAGCCAGGCGGCGAGCGAGATGGCGATGGCGTTGAGCATGATCGTGGCGATGACTTCGTTGACGCCGCGACGGACCTTCAGGAAGGCGGCGATACCTGCCCATGCCGCCCCGCAGACGCAGGCGACGGCAAGTTCAACGGCGACATGGAGCGGCGCGGGAAGGAAGCCGATGCGTGTTCCGACGATTGCCGTCACGAGCGCGGCGATGCGGTACTGACCCTCGACGCCGATGTTGAAGAGGTTCATCTTGAACCCGAGAGCGACGGCACAGCCGGCGAACATCAGTGGGGTGGCACGCTGGATGGCGTCGTACTGGATACGCCGTTCGCCGGCTGCGTCCCACATCGTCTGGTACACGTGGCTCGGGCTACGCCCGGTGAGCAGCAGGATGATCCCGCAGATCACGAGAGCGAACAACACCGCAGCGACCGAACTCGCAGCCGTGACACCGATGCGTTGCAACTTTTGGCGATCCATCAGGCCACGGCCTCCTGACGGGTGCCGGTCATGTAGAGACCCAACAGTTCCGGCGTCGCTTGTGCGGGCGTGAGCCTGGCGGTGATCATCCCGTCGAACATCACGACGATGACGTCGGACAGAGCGATCAGCTCCTCGAGGTCGGCCGACAGCAGGAGCACCCCCATACCGGCGTCCCGCGCCGTCCGCAGCCTCGCCCAGATGGCATTCTGGGCGCCGATATCGACACCGCGGGTCGGATGGGCGGCGATCAGAACAGACGGGTTGTTGACGAGTTCGCGTCCGACGATCAGTTTCTGCTGGTTGCCTCCTGACAGCGCGAACGCCGGGACGTTCTCTCCCGGTGTTCGCACGTCGAAGTCGTGGATGATCTCGCGACAATCGGCCTGAGAGCCGCGGACGTTGATCAACGGCCCGATGTTGAACTTCGGCTGCGATTCGCGGCCGAGCATCGTGTTCTCCCAGAGCGGGCTGGAGAGCATCAACGCCTCACGATGGCGATCGAAGGGGATGTAGCCGATTCCCGCGTCTTTGCGGTGGCGGACGGTCTCATGGGTGACGTCCTTGGCGTCGAGGACGATCGTGCCGGCGGTCAGCGGCATCAACCCGAGGATGCCTTCGCACAACTCGAACTGTCCGTTGCCCTCGACGCCGGCGACGCCGACGATCTCGCCTTCGTGCACGTCGATGTCTATGTCCTGGAACACGTATTTCTGGCTGCCTGGCCCAACGACCTTGGCGGAAGCACCATTGACCTCCAAGCGGACCGCTGTGCCGATCTTCGTTTCTCTGGGGATCGGTTTCGGCAACTCGGAACCGACCATCATCTCGCCGAGTCGCGAGCGGGTGATCGAGTCCGGCGTGACCGTGCCGACCGTGGTGCCCTGGCGGATCACCGTGATCTCGTCGGAAACAGCGAGTACCTCGTCCAGTTTGTGGGAGATGAAGATCACGGTTGCCCCGCCGGCGACGAGCACCTTCAACGTCTCGAACAGCTCGTCGACTTCCTGCGGCACGAGGACGGCCGTCGGTTCGTCGAGAATCAGGATGTTGGCACCGCGGTACAGCACCTTGAGAATTTCGACTCGCTGTCGCTGGCCGACACCGAGGGCCGACAGCGGTGCGTCGAGGTCGACATGCGCACCGATCTGCTTGGCAAGTGCTGCGACTTTTGCCGTGCCCTCCGCATGGCGGATGACACCGCGACGAGCGGGTTCCGCTCCGAGGATGACGTTCTCCAGGACCGTCAGATTGTCGGCGAGCATGAAGTGCTGGTGAACCATGCCGATACCGACAGCGATGGCCTCCGCCGGCGACTTGAAATGCACCTGCTGGCCGTTGACGTGGATCGTGCCGGCTTCGGGTTGATGCATTCCGTACAGCGTTTTCATCAGCGTCGACTTACCGGCACCGTTTTCGCCGAGCAAGGCATGGATCTCGCCAGGGACGAGATCAAAATCTACTCTGTCAAGAGCAAGGGTGCTGCCGAACTGCTTGGAGATACCGCGTAGGGAGAGGTTGGGCATAGCTCACGGCGATCCAAGCACGGAGATCCTGCCGTGTATGATGTCCTGGCTTGCTGACTGAACTTTTTCTTTCCCGCCGGGGGAGATAACCGTGGCGAGTTTGGGATTATCAATGAGTCGGACGTCGTCCTCTTTCAGACCTAGAGACAGAGCCTGCCCGTGAAAGGTCCCGTTTTTAACCGTCGCTGCGATATCGGTGAAGGCTTTCGGGATGTCGAGAAAGACGGAAGACAAGACGTTCGGGGCTTTGGCGTTCTCATCGGCATTGACGCCGAATGTATAGACCCCGGGTTTTGCACCTGCGGCCTGGAACATCCCTGCGGCGGCGGCATCACAGTTATGCGCGATCGTATCGGCTCCAGAACTCAGCAACGCATCCGTTTGTGCCTTCGCAGCCCCAATATCTGACCAGCCATTAATATAAGTGATCTGAAACGCATACTTCGGATTGATGGCCCGAGCACCTTTAGCAAAAGCGTTTGCCGCAACCGTCACCGGCGGAAGTGCCTGCCCTCCGACGAAACCGCCTTTGCCTGTTTTGGAAACGAGTGCTGCTTCCATGCCCTGCAGGTATGTGCCTTCTTCGGTCGAGAAGTGCACGGCTGTCAGATTCGCTGCGGTATTCGTACCACCGGTCGTGACGAAATCGGTTTTGGGGTACTGGGCGCCGACTTTGGCCGCCGCCGCGCTGAATTCGTCGCCGTGTGCGAAGATGACGCTGTAGCCCTGCTGGGCGAAGTCGCGAAAGGCGCCTTCAAACTGGTCGGGTTTGAGATTTTCCTGCTT
>JAYTOR010000011.1:0-43094 GCA_043747685.1 Actinomycetota bacterium | reverse complement strand
TCGTCAGAGCGACGCACTGTAAATCGCCGGCCACTGATCGAGGAGGTCTCCAGCGTGACCCACAGGTGGCGACCTTCTGATACCAACGGTTTCGGATCGGGCAATACGGTGCCGTCGAGCACGTTGCCCTCCTGCACCTTCGACAATGTGCCGCGCACGATAACACTCCACGCCGTTCCGTCGTTCAGCTTCAGGTCGTCGACCTCGAGCGAGGCGAGGCCCTGGTAGCGCCCGATCAAGCTGTTCGGTGCCGTACGAACCACGATGCGGCTTTCGTTGCCGGATCCGACGATCCGGAAGTTGACAGGGACGGCAATCGGATACGCCTGCTCGATGACGCACAGGCGTCCGATCGAAGCGGAGCGCAGCAATTCGAAACTCTCCCATGTCGACAATGCGTAACGGTCGGTGTTCATCATGGCGTCCTTTCACGACTGCTGCCCCCATCATCTTCGACCGCTGCTGCAGCAGCCAGGGTCCAATGTCATCATCGATCCGGCAGCGGATTCGGTGACCGACGGCCCTACCCGGGTGCTGTCGAAACGTCGATGATGGACAGCATGAACGATCACATTGTTGTCGGGTACAACGCCACGCCGTCCTCCACCGAAGCCGTGCTGTGGGCAGCGGACGAGGCTGCCATGAGGAAATCGACGCTGCGTGTCGTCAGTTGCTACGAGATCCCGGTCGCCGGAGCCATGGCTGGCCCGTGGCTCACTGCCAGCGTTTACGACACGATCATGGATTGTACGAATGAACAGGCCGAGGCGATCAAGGCGTCCCTTGCCACGAGCCACCCTGAGCTGGCGATCGATGTCGTCGTCTCGGCCGGCCCTGCGTCGTCGTCGTTGCTCGACGAGCTCGAACACGCCGACCTGCTGGTGGTGGGTTCGAGTGGCCATCAGCGGACAGCCAGTTTCTGGTTGGGGAGTACTGCCAGGTCGGTCGCCCGCCATAGTCCCTGCCCGGTCGCCGTGGTCCGCGGTGCAGCCTCCCGGGGTCGTCCAGACAGGATCGTCGTCGGCGTGGACGGCTCGGTGCCGTCCGGCGAGGCGTTGATGTGGGCAGCAGACGAAGCGGATCTCTACGGGGTCGGGCTCACCGTGGTCCACAGCTGGCACTATCCATATATCGGGCTGGACACCGAAGGTTCCCAGGCCAGGGATCTGACCCAGATCGATGCGGCGTGCGTACTGGAGGAATCGGTCGAGGCTGCGAGGGAACGCTGCGGCGTGGATGTCACCGGCCTACTCGTCGACGACAGCCCGGCGTCTGCCGTGCTCGGCGCCGTCCGTGACGGCGATCTGCTGGTGCTCGGCTCGCGGGGCCATGGTGCACTGACGTCAGGTCTCATCGGCTCGACGGTGAACAGCGTGATGGACCTCGTCGCCGTTCCCCTCATTATCGTCCGTTAGTCGCCGACAGTCGAGGGTCGTGGGTGGTGCTCGCCGTGGTGCTCCGCCCGGTGGCGGATGCCGTGCAGCATCTTGCGGCTCATCAGAAAGCTGACCAGTTCGGTCGGCTCGACGATGAGGCCGCCGAACCAACGCAGGTAGCAGTAGCGCTCGCGAACGATGAGGCGAGTCGCTCCGGAAGGTCCTGCACCCAGCACGAAGGCCCAACTGAAATCGAACGGTGGCGTTCGCCCGATCGGAACGCTGCCGTGTAGCACGAGGGCGCGATCCGGCTGCACCACGGCGACGCCCAGCGCAGCGTTCGGGTGCAGTCGAATGTCGTCGCCAACCTGCGGATGCTGCCATGCGGGATGGATGCGGACAGCGCTGCGCATCTCGCAGCCGAACACGTTCTCGAGCGCGTCGTAGCTGTAGAAACCGCCGCGCCCCTGTCCGAGCTGGGCAATCCACGGCCATACCTCGGCGGGGCTGCAGTTGATCGTGATTGCTCTCGTCGATACCAGATCGGCGCCACCCATGACCTCGTCACCCGGCAGCTCCTGTCGGCGCTCGTCGTCATCTGCGCCCCAATCGAGCAACGCGCGACGGCCAGAACGGACGGACACTGCGATCGCAGCGGTGGTGACCAGCTGAATCACTCGTCGGCGGGTGTTCATCGGACCCTGTCTGTGTCGATAACGCGCATCCGTCCAACCTCGTCGGTTCGCCCCGTCAGCGCCAGAGGACAAGGTCACCGCCTCATCGAGTCGTCATGACATTCGGCCCTGACGACGAACTGCCGAGCGTGTCACAGTCGGTGTGATGAGGAGTCCGTCATCAGGCCACAACCTGCCGAACAACGTGAGGCGGAGAGCGCTACCCATTGCCGTCGCCGTGGCCATTGCCGGCCTCGTCGCCGGCTTCATCTCACGGCTGGCCGGAGCAGAGAACGTGGCGTCGGGCTGCTGGATCTCCGTTTCCCTCGTCGGTACGGTGCTCGCCGTATGGTGGGTGCTGGCGGCGATGTGGCATCGTCGATTGGGCGTCGATCTGATTGCGCTTGCAGCGCTCGTCGGGACGCTGGCAATCGGTGAGTACCTCGCCGGCGCGTTGATCACCGTGATGCTGGTCACCGGGCGGGCGCTCGAAGCGTGGGCGGAAGGCAGAGCGGAACGCGAGTTGCAGGCACTGCTGCAACACGGCGCCCATGTCGCCCATCGGTACGTAGCCGCCGGACTCGTCGACGTGTCGCTCGACGCCGTGGCGATCGGTGATCGTCTCCTGGTGCGGCCCGGTGAGGTGCTCCCGGTCGACGGCACGGTCACCGGCTCATCGGCGGTGATCGACGAGAGCGCACTCACCGGCGAATCTCTCCCCGTCGAGCAGCGCAACGGAGATGTCGTCCGCAGTGGTGCCGTCAACGCCGGTGGCCCATTCGATCTCGTGGCGACCACCAGCGCTGCCGACTCGACATATGCCGGGATCGTGCGGCTCGTCGAACAGGCTTCGGCAACCAGTTCACCATTCGTGCGTCTCGCCGATCGGTTCGCGCTCGGCTTCCTCGGCGTGTCGTTCGCGGTAGCAGCGCTTGCATGGATCATCAGCGGTGACGCTGTCCGAGGCATAGCCGTGCTCGTCGTCGCCACCCCGTGTCCGTTGATCCTCGCTGCGCCAGTGGCGATCGTCGCCGGCCTGTCCCGAGCCGCCAAGCGTGGCGTCGTCGTCAAGGGCGGAGGAGCGCTCGAGTTGCTCGCTCGTGCCGATGTGCTGTTGTTCGACAAGACCGGAACGCTGACGCTCGGCCGCCCGACGATCGTCCAGATCGTCACCGCCGACGGTTTCCAGTCCGCTGACGTGTTACGACTGGCTGCCAGCGTCGATCAGATCTCACCGCATGTGCTCGCCTCAGCGATCGTGCGCGGCGCGCGGGAGCGGCGAATCGATCTGGTGGCGCCGTCCGACGCGACCGAGGTTGCCGGATCTGGCGTCGCCGGCACCGTCGATGGTCGCCAGGTTCGCGTCGGCAACGGTGCTTGGACCGGCGTGATCAGCAACGAACCATGGGTCGAGCAGGCTCGTTCGATCGCCGAGTTCGATGGGTCGCTCTGCGTCTTCGTCGGGATCGACGACACGCCGGCCGGGGCTCTGCTGCTCAACGATCCCATTCGGGCTGACGCTGGGCGAACGATTCGCAATCTGCGTCAGAGCGGTATCCGGCGCGTCGTGATGGTCACCGGCGACCGCTTCGAAGTCGCTTCGTCAGTGGGCGCGATGCTCGGTGTCGACGACATCGCCGCACAGCAATCTCCTTCGGACAAGGTCGATGTGGTCCGCCGCGAAACCGCCAACGGAACGACCATCATGGTCGGAGACGGCATCAACGACGCACCGGCGCTCGCAGCGGCCGATGTCGGTGTTGCCATCGGAGCGCGCGGCTCGACCGCCTCCTCGGAGACCGCCGACATCGTGTTGACGGTCGATCGTCTCGATCGCCTCGGCGAGGCGCATCTCATCGCCCGGCGGGCACGGTCCATTGCCCTGCAGAGTGTTGTGGCCGGCATGGCGATGTCGGTGATCGCCATGGGGGCGGCGGCAGTCGGTCTGCTGCCGCCGGCATGGGGAGCCCTGCTGCAGGAGGTCATCGATGTCGCCGTGATCCTCAATGCGCTGCGCGCCCTTCGCGCCGGCCGCAACGAGGTTCGTCTCGATGAGGGAGCATCGACGCTTGCCCTGAGCTTCAGTGCGGCACACCGCAGGCTGCGTCCCGAAGTTGCGTTGATCCGAACAGCGGCCGACGCCCTCGGCGCGCTGGCGGGGAGCGAGGCGATGTCGGCGGTGCGCACCGCCCAACGTCTGCTCGTCGAGGAGATCGGCCCACACGAGGAGGAAGAGGGGCGTCTGCTGTACCCGATCATCGCCTCGGCGCTCGGGGGTACCGACCGGACCGCAACGATGAGCCGGGCACATGCGGAGATTGCCCGATTGACGGCGCAGACAGCGGTGATCGTCGGGCGGGTCGGTGACGGCACCCCGTCAGCGGCAGACGTGCGCGATCTCCAGCGATTGCTGTACGGGTTGTATGCGCTGCTCGAGTTGCACTTCGCCCAGGAGGACGAGAGCTACCTGTCTCTCGCCGACGAACCGCATGTCTCCGTCGAACCGATGTCTCGAGCTTGAGTCTTTGTTCCCTAGTCGCGGGCTGCGGCGCCGGGCATCGTGGGAAGGTGATGCCGAGACCGCGGCGCACAGGATTCGAACATTCGGATCCGTAGCTGACAAGGAAGACACCCATGTCCCACGTACACGCAATCGTCTGGCTCGACCATCGTGAGGCCAAGGTCATCGGCTTCTCACTCGGTGAGAGCGAGACCATCGAAATCCACAGTCAGATGCCGGAACGCCACATCCGCCATCAGGATCAGTTCCAAGGCGAAGGACACACGAACGACGATCTGCAGTTCTTCGGCGAGATCGCCGAGGCACTGGCCGATAGCCGTGAGGTTCTGATCACCGGCCCGGGGACTGCAAAGGATGCGTTCGAACGCTATGTCACCGAGCGCCACGCCGATCTCGCCAAGCGCATCGTCGGCACCGAACCGCTCGACCACCCGACAGCCGGTCAGCTGGCGGCGTACGCACGGAAGTACTTCACCGCAGTGGATCAACTCGGCCTGACCTGATCGGTCGGCCTGAGCTGATCGGTCGGTGCGGCGATGCCCGTACCGCGTTGTCATGCATCGCGGCGTTCGAGCAGCACGGCGGCGATGCACAGCAACGGGTTTGGCCAGGCGGAGGACCAAAGCCTCTGGCGACTGTTGGACTCTGGTGTGACGATAGGAGTGAGCCATACAGACACAATTCGCAAGGAGCGATCACCATGACCATGATTGCAAGCGCACCCCCGACCATCGCTGATGTCGACCTCAGGTCGGACATCGAAGACGAACTGGAGTGGGACCCGGCAGTACCGTCGACAAGTGTCGGCGTCTCCGTCACCGACCACACCGTCACCATCGCCGGAACCGTTCATACGCTTGCGCACCGACTGGCAGCCGTCAAAGCGGCGCGCCGCGTGAAGGGCGTTCACGCGATCGTCGACGAGATCGTCGTGGTGCCGATGACTGGACATGGCGGGACCGACCAGAACGTCGGCCTCGCCGTCGAGCACGTTCTCGAGAACAGCGCAACCGTCCCTGACACCGTCAGGGCTGTCGTGCGTTCCGGCGTCGTCAAGTTGAGCGGCACGGTGGATCACCAGTTCCAGAAGAACGCGGCCTACCGCGCTGTTGGTGACATCAAGGGTGTGGCCTGGATCGAGAACAGCATCCTGGTGAAGCCGCAGGCGAACAGCAACGTCGTCCGTTCACGGATCATGTCGGCGATGCACCGCAACGCCGACTGGGATTCGCGGGACATCCATGTGATGACCGTCGGCCATGAGGTGTGGCTCGACGGAACCACCCGTTCCTTCGCCGCTCGTTCCCAAGCCGAGGCAGCTGCGTGGTCGGCGACCGGTGTCGAACTCGTGCACAACAACATTCAGATCGTCTGAAATCCGCTCCCGAGCCGGGAACCGTCAGCACTTGCAAGGAGCGATCATCATGACCATGGGGACACCGCGTGAGGCGATTCTCGAGCGCGAAGACTGCCTTCACCTGCTCGGTAGTCACCAGATCGCCAGACTCGCTTCCGGGGCGGCCGGTACACATCTGCGTCCGGTGAACTACATACTCACTGCCGGCGAGATCTTGACGCGAACCGACCAGCCGCTCGATGACGGCACCGCTGTGACCTTGGAGATCGACGAGTTGGACGCCGTCGAGCGTCAAGGCTGGAGCGTGATCGTTCATGGCCGCGCCTACGCCATCAGTGAGGAGTCCGTCAGTGCCGATGTCCGAGAACGGCTTGCGCCATGGGCACCGGGGCCGAAGGCCTCGTGGACGAAGATCGTGATCGACGAAGTCAGCGGTCGCTGGGTCAGAGCAGGACGCGAGCGGGACCAGCTCGATGCCCGCGGCTATCTGTGAGCATCCAACACTGTGAGCGTCCCGCACGGTGAGCATCCCGCATCGTGAGCATCCAGCACAGGCGGGCAGCGGTTGCTCCGGTTCCTCAGCGATGACTCTCGGCCCTAGCGTTCGAGGTATCGATGGCAGACGATGATCGTATGAACCATCACACCGTCGTCGTTGGATACAACACTTCACCGTCGTCGACAGAGGCGGTGCTCTGGGCTGCCGCTGAGGCAACTGCCCGGTCCGTCAACCTCTGTGTCATCGCCTGCTACGACATGCCGCTCGATGCTGCTCTTCCACCATCATGGACCTCGACGGATGTCGTCGATAGGGTCATCAATGCAGTCGCCCAGCCTGCTGGCGCGATGAAGAAGCTGCTCCACGAGCGGTACCCCGAACTCCACGTCGATATGCAGGTCTCGCCAGGTCCGGCGACGGAGATTCTGCATCACGATCTCAAGCCGTCTGATCTGATGGTCGTCGGGTCGAATAGCCACGGCTTGGCCAGTGGCTACTGGCTGGGGAGCACCGCCCGTGCGGTGGTGCGTCACAGCCCATGTCCCGTCGTCGTCATCCGCGGTGCTGCGTCGCGCGGGCGGCCCGACCGGATCGTCGTCGGTGTCGACGGGTCGGACTCGTCGGCGAAGGCGTTGATGTGGGCGGCGGACGAGGCCGATCTGCACGGTGTCGAATTGGCGGTCGTACACAGCTGGTTCTATCCGTACCTCGGCGTCGATACTCATGCGGCCCAAGTGAGGGAACTCACTCAGATCGATGCCGCATGCGTGCTCGAGGAATCGGTCGAGTCTGCTCGCGAACGATGTGGCGTCACAGTGACAGCGGTGCTCGTCGAGGACGGGCCAGGGTCGGCGTTGCTGGGTGTGGTCAAGGATGGCGACCTGTTGGTTCTCGGCTCCCGCGGTCGGAGTGCGATCGCCTCCAGCCTGCTTGGATCCACCGTCAACAACGTGCTCGACGAGGCGGCAGTTCCCGTCGTCGTCGTGCGCTAGGAGTCCGCCATGAAGGTACGGGACGCGATGACGGCACCAGCGATCACCATCGGTCCCGATGCGCCGTATCGGGCGATCGTGCACTCCCTGTTGACGCACGACATCAGCGGACTTCCGGTGGTCGATCTGCAGAACCGTCTACTGGGCATCGTGACGGAAGCCGATCTCATCGCCGCGGACGCGTACGGCCACAGTCGCCGTCGAGTCCTCGGACTCGTCGATGACGTCGTCGCCGGACAGCAGATCGACTGGATCGTGGCGGCATCGGAGATGACCGCAGCAGAGCTGATGACGCCGGAGACGGTCGTCGCCGACCTCGACGACGACCTCGCAAGCATTGCCAGACTGATGCTGGAAACGCCATGTAAACGCCTCCCGGTCGTTCGTGACGGTCGTGTTGTCGGGATCATCAGCCGCCACGACCTGTTGCGGCGGTTCGACCGAGCAGACCGCGAACTGTCACTCGACATCACCAACCTGCTTGCGGACCCGGCACAGAACAAGGGAGTCGGCGCGGTGAAGGCAACGGTCTTGAACGGCGTCGTGACGCTGACCGGCACGGTGACGGACATCGACGCAGAGCAATCGATGGAGGACGCGATCATCGAGATCGACGGTGTCGCCGACCTCGACGACCGAGTCGTCGTCCGAACGGATTCCGCCTGACACGTTTCAACCACAGTGTCAGGTCGTTGGACCCTGGTGGATCGCTCGTGGCGGGCGGATGATCGAGGGGTGATCTCCACCGCCTCGCGCCATCGCCTCGAACGCCTCATCATCACCGTCGACGAATCGAGCGACTCGGAGAGGGCCTTGCCGATCGCCATCGGCCTCGCCGAGCGCATCGGCATCCCCGCTGAACTCCTGTCCGTCGTCGACAGCGACGTGCAGTCCGGGCCTCTTCGGACCCATCTCCTCGACCTCGTCCGGCAGTCCGGCCCACCGGTCATGTCGAGCGAGGTCACCCAGGCGCGCGACGTCGCCGGCGAAATCGGCAGACGAATTCGTAGCCGAACGGGTGCGGTCGTCGTCATGAACAGTCGTGGTCCGAGAAGGACCTCGGGTGTGTTGACGGAATCGCTCGCTGCTGAACTACTCGCTGACGGTTTGCCGATCGTCATCGTCGGTCCCCGTGCGATCGCTCGCCCGAATGATCTGCCTGTCGTCGCCTGCTTGGATGGTTCGCCGGAGTCCGAGCAGGTCATCCCGTTCGCCGCCGAGTGGGCGATGGGGCTGCGAGTACCGTTGATGCTGCTGATCGTCGCACGCCCGTTGCTCGACTCGCTGCCACTGCGATCGTCGGCTGACCCGGGCCGGTTCGACCCGGAGACGATCCTTCGCCGGGTGGATGCCTCAACACGTATGCAGTGGCCGGACATCGATGTGCACAGCCATCTGCTCAGTTACCCGTGGAACGTCGCCGATGCGCTGACGATCTATCTCGACCGCAACCCTGCGCAGCTCTTTGCCGTGGCGACACATCTGCGAAATGACTGGGCACGATTGGTCCATCCGAGCACGACGGCACGCATCGTCCACCAACTCGCTGCGCCGATACTCGTCGTTCCGATCGAGACGCCGATACCAATCGTCCCGATCGAGATCCCGTCGCTCGGACACCTGGCACCATCTGCCGCCAGACTGGGACGCAGCCCGGGAGTGTTCGACGAGATCATCCTGCCGATCGATGCGGAACACATCACGCCCGACGCCGCGCTGACAACGGCGCGCAACCTCGCCGTGCATGGGGATGCCGTCGTCACGTTCCTGGCGTGCGGGCGGCACACCGCCAGGGACGTCGAGAAGGAACGGCTGAGGTCCGAGCTGACCGAATTCGTTTCACCGGCGAGCGTCCGCTGGCAGGTCGTCCAGTCGGCAGATGTCGTCGACGCGACGATCGCAGCGGTTGCCGCAGCTCCACGGGGCATCGTCTGCCTGGACACCAGCGCCAACGGACAGTTCGTCGATACGCTCACGCCGACGGTGACCGGGCAGATAATTCGCTGGTCACCCCGAGCCGTCGTCCTCGTCGGTCCGCGTTGCCGGCCCCCTGAGACAGGCCGATACAGCCACATCGTTGCCTGCATCGACGGCTCGCTGATCTCCGAAGCAGTCGCCGAATTGGCAGCGCGATGGGCGGCCGACTTCGGGTTGCCAGCGTTCATTCTCGAAGTCGTCGAACCCGGAACGAGTGTCGTCGGAGCGCCATCGATCGCCAATCGGTATGTGGACCGGTTGTCGGCGAGGCTTGCCAAGCAGCACAAGATCGTTGTGACCGGTGAGACGATCGATCACGCCCGTGCATCGACCGCCATTCGCCAATGGGCCGATGCCCACAGCGAGGCGATCCTCGTGATGGCCAGCCACGGCAGGGGCATGTCGGAGCAACCGCTCGGTGGGGTGGTGATGGATGTCGTCAGACACGTTCCGACACCGGTCGTGGTCATCCCAGCTCACCAGACCGACACGTCGAACGCCTCGCTACCCGAATGAGTCGCGGCAAAATGATGTCTGGCGCTGTGCCGTTTGCTGCGGATGTGTCAGGTCGGATTCTGGGCGACGACCGAACGCCTCGGAACTCGCCACGTGAGCAGGGTCCCGCCGGACAGCTGGCTGACGATCGATGACTCGCCCCCGAGGATATCGGCGCGCCTTGCGATGCTGGCAAGTCCTTGCCCTCCGAACACGTCGTCGGGAATGCCGACTCCGTCGTCGTGAACCGACAGTACGACGTCGACTGCGACGACGATGTTCACCTGTACGTTCCGGGCGTTCGCGTGCTGAGCGATGTTCGACAACGCTTCGCGCAGCACCGACAGCAAGTGTTCGGCCAGGTTGACCTCCGTCGTTTCGACGGGACCGTCGATGTGCAGGCGCGGATCGAATCCGAGTACCTCGCCCGCCTCGGCAACTGCCACCATCAACCGTCGGCGGAGTTCATTCGGCACGCAGGACATGCCTTGGAGGTGGAAGACGGCGTTGCGGACTTCGCGGATGGTCTCGTCGAGATCGTCGACCGTCTGCTCGAACAGGATTCTCGCAGCATCGTCAACGAGTCGCATCGCCGATTGCAGCCGCATCCCGGCGGCGAAGAGTCGCCTGACGACGGTGTCATAGAGATCGAGAGCGATCCGTTCACGGTCCTGCGAGATGGCGACGGCGATCGTGGCGACCTGCACTGCCTCTTCCGCCTGCAGCAGGACCCTGTCGGCAGCGAGTCGGTCGGTCATGTCGATGACAGCGGTGGTCGCGCCGACCCTCGGCGGCCTCATGCTGATTTTTCGGTAAAACTGGGCGGCTCGGCAACGACTGTTTCCATGGTCTTCCTCATGAAGCGAGAGGCGAGGAATCCGAATCGACAATTCTGCGGTGTCGCTACCGGAATCGAGTGTCTCTATGGGTCTACCAATTCTCGGCGCTACCAGGGTTCCGGAGCAACGCTCCCGGATCATGCCGAGTGTCCGGCCTGTCCCGACACGCCACGGGTGTACCGGCGTGCTAGCGAGCATCCTATCCACCTGCTGACCGACTGATCGACACGACGACGGTCGTGGTGGCGTTGGCCGGGCGTCATGATTGCTCGCGCAGGGCGCCACCATCGCCAATCGCAACGGTGTATCGAGCCGTGAGGCGCAGCGGCTCGCGGTGCGTTGCTCGGGAATCTTGGTTGCGCCTATTCCAAGGAGGACCGACGTGCCGTTTCCGGAGCCGTCTGAGAGCGAAGACGATCGTGATGCAGGCCGAGGCGATCACGAAATCGCTGATCGGCAAGCACGTGCGGACATGCGCGAAGCCGCGCTCAATGTTCGGGAGGTTCGAATCGAAGCACGTGAGGCTGCAACTGCCGACCGCCAAGACGCGGCAAACCGGATTCTCGCTGAGGCGGGCGTGCGGGACGACCAGGCCGAAGTGCGCGATGCCATCGCCGAGAAGCGCAAGCGAGTAGCAAGCCTCGACGCCTTCCTGCAGGACAACGACCGGTACGACGCCGCTCACGTTGCGCGCCGGGCTGCGGCGCTGGACCGCTTCGATGCTAAGACCGATCCAACGTCGTCCGCTGACGACCGATCCAAGCTCGCCGAAGAGAACCCAGCCATCCCGAGAGGTGACCGACGAGACGGCCCGTCACAGGGAGACGATGCACGTACGACCTTCGACCCTATTGAGCAGTAGTTGTAGTCCGTCGCTCAGAGGACTCTGGCGGGCTCACATCGACGGCGTCTCGAACACTGCCGGAACGGACGGGTCGCGATGGCCGAACAACAGCTCAGCGGTCACCGGCCTGGCGAGGTCGCTCAGATCAGCGGCCAGATGAATGATCAGATCATCGATCGCAATCACGCCAACGAACTCACTGTTGCGAGTGACCGCCAGCCGTCGCACGGCGTTTCGGTGCAGTAGCTCATAGGCGTCATGGAGGTCTGCATCGGCATCGATAGTGATGACGGGCATCGTCATGATCGAATCGATGCGTGCCTGGGGGGAGAGGCTCGTGGCGATGCATCGGCGAACGAGGTCCCGGTCGGTTGCAACACCGACGAGTTTGATTCCATCGACGATGGCGACGACACCGACGCCGGTCTGCTCCATCTGCACGGCGGCTTCGTGGATGGTCGCCGCTGGTCGAATCCACACCGGTGGCCGGTGCATCATGTCACTGATCTTCATCGCGTCACGTTCCTGTCGACTCGAACCCTCCGCGCCGACGGACGGTGCGTTCAGGCGGGCCCTCGCAAGCTCATGGTCGTCGCCAACCGTTCGTGGCGCTAGAGGCGAACGTCCCTGCGAGCGGGGATGCTGAACGCGTTCTGCCTGAATGAGGTACTGCAACCCGACATTCGTTGGGTCTATCGGCCCTAGCGACCCGATCTCCGGACTGCGATGGTGAGAGCTGAGGAAGCCCATCCGGCGAGGAGTCGCAGCGAGGCTTTCGATCCTGGTGTCAAGCAGGCGCAAGCAATTTGCATCGGGAATCCCACATGCTTGCTGCTTGGAGATGCGTTGTGAAGACCGATGCTCATGTGCGCGATGAAGTGGATCTCGGAGGTGTCAATGTGGCTACCGACGCCGGCAAGGTGTGCCTGGTCGGCAGCCTCGGCAGCGTCAGCCGACCCTCGCAGATACAGCCACAGACCGCTGTGGCGCACGAGTCGGCCGCGGCAAAGAGCGCGAGGGCGCTCGGCCTGCCGTCCGCCACCGCACTGGTGATCGGCAGCATCATCGGCACGGGCGTGTTCACGATGCCGGCGGTGATGGCGAGTGCCGGGACGGCTTCGTTGCTCGTGCTCGGCGTCATCTCGATCGGCGCTTTGCTGCTCGGCACGATGTTCGGTCAGCTCACCAAGCGGATCCCGTCGAGTGACGGCGGCCTGTACGCCTACTCGAAACACGAGTTCGGGGACTTCGCCGGCTATCTCACGGCGTGGTGCTATTGGATCACTGCATTCGCCGGCAATGCGGCGATCGTCGCCTCGTGGGTGTTGTATGTCGACTCGCTCTTCGGCATCCACAATCCATCATCATGGACGAACTTCGCGATCGCCATGAGCGGACTGTGGATTCCTGCAGCGGTGAACCTCGTCGGCGTCCGCCAGATGGCGTGGTTCCAGAACGTCACGGTGGTGCTGAAGTTCCTGCCGTTGATCGTCGTGGGCGTCGTCGGCTGGTTCTTCGTCAAAACGACGAACTTCGGGCCGTTCAACGCAACGGGCGGCAGCCTGTACAGCGGGATCAGCATCGCAGCAGGCGTTGCCCTGTTCGCCTTCATCGGTGTCGAGTGCGCATCGATCGCCGCCGGCCGGGTGAAGAATCCGCGTCGCAACGTCGGCAGAGCATCGGTCCTCGGAACGGCAGCGAGCGCCATCCTCTACCTACTGGTCACCGCTGCCGTGATGGGGCTCGTGTCCCATCAGTCGCTCGTCGGGAACGGTGCTCCGTTCGTCGACGCCTTCCAGACGATGTTCGGTCGTGCCGCCTGGGTCGGCAAGATCGTCGCCCTGACAGCCGTCATCTCCGGCATTGGTGCGCTCAACGGCTGGACACTCGTCACCGCCGAGATGCCGCGGGCAGCCGCTGAGGACGGACTCTTCATCCCGCAGTTCGCCAAGACGTTCCGCGACGGAACGCCGTGGTTCGGCATCCTCGTCTCGACGGCCGTGGCATCAGGCCTGATGGCCTTCGCCTACAGCGGCAACACCGGCTTGAAGGTGTTCACCTACCTCGTCGGGCTGTCGGTCGTCACCGTCGCCATTCCGTACCTGTTCTCGGCGTGCGCACAGCTTGCGTTCCTGGTGTCGCGGCGCCGCAAGGTCAACGGCTGGGCGCTCGGCCGTGACGTGGCGATCGCCGGTTCGAGTGTGCTGTTCTCCCTCTGGGTGACGTTTGCTGCCGGCTATCAGGCGGTGTACCAGGCGATGCTCCTGCTACTCGTCGGCATCCCGCTCTACGCATTCCTCAAGTCCCACCGTGAGCGCATCGGTCAGGCGATCGAACCCGCCGAGCTTTCAGAGGCGCAACTTGCCGAAGAAGTGACACTCACACCAACTCAGTGAGCAGCGGGAAGCCCGCGCAACTCGAAAGTAGGAAACCCATGAAGCAACCTCTCGGCGTTCATTCCGAAGTCGGCCGCCTCCGCCAGGCAATCGTCCATCGACCCGGACTCGAACTCTCCCGGCTTACACCGGACACGATCGAAGCGCTGTTGTTCGACGACATCCTGTGGGCAGAACGTGCTCGTGAGGAACACGACGGATTCGTCAACGCGCTGCGCAGCCGCGACGTTGCGGTCCACTACTTCGAAGAACTGCTCGCTGAGACACTCGAGATTCCGGCGGCTCGTGAGGAAGTCCTCGATCTCATCTGCACGCCGGAGATGGTCGGTCCATCGCTCGTCGCTCAGCTCCGGCAACTCGCGGACGATGCCGACGGGTCGGTGCTCGCCGAATACCTGATCGGCGGTGTGACCAAGCATGATCTTCACCCTGGCAAGGTCCACAGCCTGAGATGGGCGACGCTGCACCAGGACGATCTGGTGCTGACCCCGTTGCCGAACCACCTGTTCCAACGTGACAACTCATGCTGGATCTACGGCGGGGTGAGTATCAACACGATGGCCAAGCCGGCGCGTCAACGCGAAACCATTCACAGCCGGGCGATCTACCGCCATCATCCGCTCTTCGCCGCTGGCGACTGGAAGTTCTGGGCTGGTGGGGATGCACGTGACCATCAGCCGGCGACGCTCGAGGGTGGCGATGTGCATGTGATCGGCAACGCCACCGTCATCGTCGGAATGGGCGAGCGGACGAATGCGATGGCTGTCGAGATGCTGGCGACCGAACTGTTCGCCCAGCGTGGTGCCGACCGCGTGATCGCCGTCGAGTTGCCGCGCTCGCATGCGTTCATGCACCTCGACACCGTCATGAGCATGGTCGACCACGACACGTTCATCGCCTATCCGTACCTCGATCAGAACCTGCGATCGTGGACGTTGCACCGAGACGGTGCCGGGTTCGGCACCACTCGAAATGCTGATCTGTGGAGAGCCATCGCCGAAGCACTGGATGTCGACAAGGTCAAGGTGCTCACCGCCGACGAGGACATCCGCGCCGCCCAACGAGAGCAGTGGGATGACGGGACGAACTTCCTCGCCGTCGCACCGGGGGTGGTGATCGGCTGGGATCGAAATGTGACCACCAACCGGATGTTGCGCAACCACGACATCGAGGTGATCTCCGTCAGCGGCAGTGAACTCGGCCGAGGGCGTGGCGGACCACGATGCATGACGTGCCCGATCCAACGCGATGCGAGCTGACTGATGGCACTTAATCTGCATGGCCGCAACTTTCTCAAGGAACTCGATTTCACTCCTGACGAACTCCGCCACCTCATCGCCCTGGCTGCGCAGTTGAAGGCGGCGAAGGCCGGAGGGTATGAACAGCAACGGCTGCAGGGTCGCAACATCGCCTTGATCTTCGAGAAGGACTCGACACGTACTCGCTGCGCCTTCGAGGTCGCAGCGTACGATCAGGGCGCACACGTCACCTATCTCGGTCCTTCTGGATCGCAGCTCGGCAAGAAGGAATCGATCAAGGACACCGCTCGGGTGCTCGGCCGGATGTATGACGGGATCGAATATCGCGGCTTTGCCCACGAAACCGTCGAGACGCTCGGCCGATACGCAGGTGTTCCCGTGTGGAACGGACTCACCGACGAGTGGCATCCGACACAAATGCTCGCCGACATGTTGACGATGCACGAACATTCCTACAAACACCCGAACGAAATCGCCTACTGCTATTTGGGGGATGCGCGGAACAACACTGCCCACTCGCTACTGATCACCGGCGCGCTCCTCGGTATGGACGTGAGAATTGCCGCGCCAGCGTCGTTGTGGCCCGACGAGGAGCTGCGGAACCATGCTGCGAAGATTGCAGAGTCCACTGGAGCCCGCATCAGGGTCACCGATGTCGTCGAAGACGCAGTCGATGGCGTCGACTTCCTTTACACCGACGTCTGGGTGTCGATGGGCGAAGCACCCGAGACCTGGGAGGAACGTATTGCTCTGCTTCGTCCCTATCAGGTCAACGCCGCCGTCGTCGCGGCGACCCACAACCCAACGGTGGCGTTCATGCACTGCCTTCCAGCTCTGCACAACCGTGAAACCGAGACGGGCGAGCGCCTGTTCCGCCAGACCGGCCTCACCGCCTTCGAGGTCACAGAAGAGGTGTTCGAGTCGCACCGCTCGATCGTCTTCGATCAGGCAGACAACCGCATGCATACGATCAAGGCCGTGCTCGTGGCGACACTCGGTCGATGAGCCCCGCCAGTGGGCACCGTCGCGGCGAACGTCGCGTGATGATCGCCTTGGGCGGCAACGCGCTTGCGATCCGTAACGAACCGCTCGACGCCACGCCGCAGATCCGCACCATCGCCCGTGCGGTCGAGGCGTTGGCACCGCTGAGCATGCACCATCAACTGCTCGTCGCCCACGGCAATGGCCCTCAGGTCGGACTGCTGGCGCTCGAATCGTCCGCAGACGCCAGCCTTGCTGCGCCATACCCATTGGACGCGCTCGTCGCCGAGACGCAGGGACTCATCGGGTACTGGCTTCTCGCTGCCATGCAGAACGCGCTGCCGAATCGGGAGTTCGTCGCGATGATCACTCGGACGCTGGTCGACGCCGGCGACAGTGCCTTTGGCAGACCATCGAAGTTCGTCGGTCCGACCTATACGGAGGACACGGCGCGGGGCGTCGCAGCTCGGCATGGATGGACCGTCGAGCGCGACGGAGCATTCTGGCGGCGTGTCGTCGCCTCCCCGGTGCCGACTGCCGTGCTCGAAATTGCTGTGATCGAACGGCTCGTCGATGCCGGCGTGATCGTCGTGTGTGGCGGTGGAGGCGGGATTCCGATGATCCGTGGCGACGACGGCAGACTCGACGGTGTCGAAGCCGTTGTCGATAAGGACCTGACCGCCGCACTGATCGCCGAATCGGTGCACGCCGATTTTCTCCTGCTGCTGACCGATGTCGCCGCGGTTGAAACGGACTTCGGTCAGCCGGGATCCGAGCCGATCACACGAGCGACGCCTGCCGACCTGCGGCATCGGCAGTTTGCGGCCGGGTCGATGGGCCCGAAGATCGACGCCGTTTGCCGGTTCGTCGAGCGGACCGGAGGCGTCGCCGCCATCGGTGCCCTCGAAGACGCCGGACGAATCCTCGCCGGTGAGGCCGGCACGATCGTCACCCCGACGGGCTATTTCCGCGGCCACGGTGGCCACGGCGACCTCGGACCCTGAGGACCTATCGACCGAGCTTTCGACCGGCATGCGGCTCAACGAGGCGGAACGGTGACGCTGTCGCCCGGGTGCAGTTCGATCAGGTGCCGCGCCGGAGCGAGCCGGCCGAGCGCTTCACGAAAGGCCGGCAACGGATCGTCGAGCCACGCTGGGCTGCCACGACGGATCCGGACCGGGCTGTACGTACCCCAGTGAATGGCGATCACGTGGTCGGCGTCGAGCAGAACGGCGGCGTCAGCGGCGGTTGATGGATTGAGGTGACGCTCGCCGAGCGAGGGACCCCAACCCCACACCGGAACGAGGGCGACCTCGACGGGGCCGATGGCGGCCATGTCGGCAAACAGATCGGTGTCCCCGGCGAAATAGACGGAGCGAGTTCCGGCGCGTACGACGAAGCCGATCGCAGCAGCCTTCACCCGCGAGTGTGGACCACGGGACCCGCTGTGGTCCGCATGGACCGCCTCGACCTCGATGTGGCGGCCGTCGACCTCGAAGCGGCGATGGTCGCCTGCCTGCATCTCGTCGACCTGTGAGAAATGCAGCCCGAGCGCGAGCGATGCAGATCCGGTCGGTACCACGATCCTCGGCGCGCTCTTCGTCGAGCCCCGAAGCGTGCTGGTCATCCGTGTCGCTGGAATCGCAACAGCGGTGGTCGGCGTCGCAGCAGACGCAGACCGAGCGGTCAGCAGGCGCAACGATGGACGGTGAAGGTGATCCATGTGCAGATGTGAGACGAGGACGAGGTCCGGAGCGAGTTCGTCGATCGCCGGGGCAGGACGACGGCGCCGCAGATGTGCCAACGACGACGTCAGCGCGGGGTCGGTGAGGATGCGCACGCCGTCGATCTCGATCAACACAGTGGCGTGGCCGATCCACGTGATTCGCAGCACATCGGCCGTCATCGCTCCACCAGTGTCGATCCGTCGATCGCCGATCGACCTGAGTTGCGCCGATCCTGCTGATCGGAAAAGATGCCGTGCGACCTGTCGTACAACACGACGATCAGTGTCAGCAGGGCGACGAGGAATGTCGTTGTCTGCCATGGCGATGCCCGCTCTGTGCTGCCCAGCGCAGCGGTCGACACGACCACGACGACGAGATTGGCGAGTGTCATCCAGGTGAACTGCACTGCCGTGTTGCGCCAGCTCGTGCCTCGTCGCGCCAGGAACTGACTGAGCACCGTGTTCACGGCAACGAGGTACGTGGTCGCCAGCACCACGGTGGTGATCCTCGTGTCGGCACCAGGCAGGATGCGAGCGAAGATCGCCGAGACCATCGTCACCAGCACCACCTTCTCGGCAAACGCCCAGCCGAAGAACGCCCGTGGATGCGCTTCCGGCCGAGGAGCTCGGCCTCCCATCAATTCGTCCTGGCGATCGGCGTTCAACGTCATCGCCCACTGCGCCGGTGGCAGGCGCCGGGAACCAAGGACCATCGCCGTGACGAGTGCCGCGAGCGCTCCGATCAGTACGAAGACACCGATCGGTCGATGGCTGATGGCGGACGACCAACTGGAAGCGTTCGCCGCGCCGAACAGGTGCGTTTTGAGGAAGTCCGTGAAGTCGAGGTCCGCCACATGTATCCACCACTCCTGGGGAATCTTGATCACAACCCAGATGAACACCGCGAGTTTCCAGATCTGACGACGTGACAGCAGGTTCGGATCACGGCGGGCCTTGAACCACTCGATGGCGATGAAGTAGTACTCGAAGGTGTTCGGAAAGACGAGCAGTATCCATCCGGCGCTGGTGTATTCGAACACGGCGACGCCGATCAGCCGGTAGTACCAGAGCAGCCGTCCGACCTCGAAGTCCGGACCTCCGCCCCAGTTGCGGATCGTCGACAGGTAGGCCAACGTCAGGTAGTAGACGTCCAGCGCCTTGTCGTACGTCTGGTAGCCGGCAAGATTGCGATGGGTGAAACTCTGGAAAATGGTCTGGTCGAGCGCATCGATGACAAGGCTGGCGATGATTGCCGCCAGCGGATAGCGGGAGATGAACAGCGGGATGATCAGGCGAGCCAGCACGACCGCCCCGATGATCAGGTCGTCGTGCATCGTCGACTCATCCTTCCGTGCGGCGCCGGCGATCGTGTCGTAACACGACCGACCTTGTCACGCTGCGGGCGACGGAGCAGTTTCGTCCGGCCAGTATGGCTTTCGCAGTTCTCGCTTCAACGGCTTGAGTGCTCCGGACAGCGGGATCGGCTCGGTACGGAACTCCACCGATTTCGGGACTTTGTACCCGGCGATCGTGGTCCTGGCAAATTCCTTGAGTTCATCCGCGGTGGCTTCGCATCCGGGGCGCAGCACGACGATCGCATGGACCTGCTCACCCCATACGGGGTGGGGGATACCGATCACCGCTGCCTGCTCGACCGCCGGGTGGGCTGTGAGCGCCGCCTCGACCTCGATCGAGTAGACGTTCTCGCCGCCGGTGACGATCATATCCTTCAGACGGTCGACGAGGTACAGATACCCCTCAGCGTCGAGATGGCCTTCGTCGCCGGTGCGGTACCAGTCGTCCCTGAAGACCTGTTCGGTCTGCTCCGGGCTGTTCCAGTATCGCTGCATGAAATTGCCACCGCGCGCGCAGACCTCGCCGTTCTCGCCCGCCCGGGCGACCGAGCCGTCGGTGCGGCGGACACTGATGTTGACGCCGATCGCCGGTCGCCCTGCCGAACGCACGATCGATCCGCCACGCCGGTGATCGTCGGCCGTGAGGAGGGTCAGCACCGACGAGCACTCCGTCATCCCGTATCCCTGCCACAGATTCATCTGCGGAAACGCCGACGTGATCCGGTCGAGCAGAGCGGGCGGCATCGGCGATGCCCCGTAGACCAGATCGCGCAGCGAGGCGAAGCGTGCTGGGTCGAAGTCCGGATGGTTCATCACCAGCGCGATCATCGTCGGCACCATCGTCGTCCAGTCGACATGATGTTGCTCGACAAGACGCATCACCGCTTTCGGCTCGAACAGCGGGACGAAGACCGATGATCCTCCGGTCGCCGGGATGCCCAGGATCCCACCCATCGAAGCGGCATGGAACATCGGTGTCTGGTGCAGGTAGACGCGGCTGTCGCCGAAGTCGACGGCGAGGCCGATGTGGTAGAAGTTCAACATTTCCGCACGTTGGTCGAGCAGTACGCCCTTGGCGGGTCCCGTTGTCCCACCGGTGTACATCAGCACGACAGGGTCCGTCTCCTCCGGTTCGTCGGGGACAACCGGTTCGCCGCCGGCGATCAGGTCCTCGTAGCGGATGTCGTGCGGCAGGTCGCCTTCGCCGATCAACACGACGTGGCGCAATGCCAACTCCGAGCGCACCTCGGCGACGCTCCGGGCGAAGTGATCGGCAAAGACTGCGTCGACGAAGACGACCGTTGTCCCTGAGTTGCGCAGGATGTGCTGCAGTTCCTTGCCGGCAAGGCGCAGGTTCAGCGGATTGATGATGCCCGCTCCGAGGAAGCCGGCGTGGAACAGTTCGAGATATTCGTGGCTGTTGCACGACATCACGGCGAATCGATCGCCCGTCGTCAATCCCAGATGCCGCCGCATACCATCAGCGAGGCGCAACACCCGCTCGCCATGTTCAGCGAACGTCGCCCGGTAGTTGCCGTCGAAGAAGCCGACCTTGTCACTCCAGCGCTCGATGGCCGGGAGGAATTGGCGGTGGAAGACGAGTTCCTTCATGGTGACACCTCGACGCTCGACGCCAGCAGGGCGGCGATCTCCGATTCGATCTGACGCGCCATGAACTGCACGTCGGGTGCGCTGGCGTCATCACCTGTGATTCCGAAGGTGATGACGCCGTTGTAGGACATGATCGCCACGCCGATCCGAACGCCTTGGCCGATCGGCACGAATGGCAGGTATTCGAGCATTTCGCGTCCGATCGCGTACAGCGGGTACCGGGGGCCCGGAACATTCGTCGTCACGGTGTCGATGATCTGCTGCCCGGTGCTGCGCAGCAGGGTGCCAGCTGCCCGGACGGCGAAGGCTACCAATGCCGGTGGTGCGTGCGCGGCTGTGTCCGTGATGGCCGTCGCCGCCGTTGCCTGGTGCGACGCCTTGAGGAGTGTCATCTGTGCGCAGATGGCTGCGAGGCGTGCACGAGCGTCGCCGATCCCGATCGGGAGTTCGGCGATGATCATCGACACTTGATTGTCCAACTCGTGGTCGCCCTCTCGTCGCAGGGACACCGGCACGAGCGAGTGGACGACGTCGGTGGCTCCGACGTCGTCCCCGCTGGCGATCAACACGGCGCGGAATGCTCCAGTAATGGCGGCGAGCACGACGTCGTTGACCGAGCCGCCGAATGCCGTGCGAATGGTTTTCACATCGTCGAGCGTGCATCGCCCAGCTGCCCAGCGTCGTTGCGAGCCGATGGGTCCGTTCAACGAAGAGGCCTTCGTCGGTGCGAGGCATCGAGCCAGGGAGCGAAGGCCGTTGGCGACGTCGCCGAGATGGCCGAGCGTGCGCAGCGGGTGCCGTCCGTCTGATGCCAACGCACGCAGCCGTCGTGCCGGACTCGACGCCAGATCGGCGGAGGCGTCGAGCAGCAACCGGGAGTCGGACGGTTGGGGAATTGGCAACCACGGCACCGGCGGATGAATCGCCGCGTCGTCATCGGCATCGAGCAGTACCGTCATCAAGTCGGTGCCGGAGACACCGTCGACCATGCAGTGGTGCACCTTGGAGATCAACGCCCATCGGTCGCCGCTGAGCCCTTCGACGAACCATTCCTCCCACAGCGGGATGCTGCGATCCAACTCCTCGGACATCAATCGTCCCATCAGCGCGTACAGCTCCTGCTCCCCGCCGGGTTCTGGGAGTGCCGCGTGCAGGATGTGGGAACGCAGATCGAAGTCTGCATCGTCGACCCAGACCGGGTGTGCGAGGTTGCCGGGTACGACTCGTACCTTCTGCCTGTATCGCCTCAGCAACGGCATCTTGCTCCCGATCAAGGAGCGAATTTCGCCGATGGTTGGTGGCGGACCGGCGAAGACGGCGCAAGAACCGATGTGCATGTGGGTGACACCGTCCTCGGCATACATGAACGTGGCGTCAAGCGTGCTCATCGGCTCATACGTTCCGTGAGGATGCTCACCGGATGGTCCGAGGTCGCGCTGCCCAAGCAGATTCATCGCTCCATCAAATCCCATCGGGGTGCCGTTCCGCCAGGGTCGAACGGCACTTCCGGGCAGGATCCAGGTGTGATCGCTACCCGTGTCCATCGCCGGCGGCGCCGATCGGCACGATGTCGACGCGCCCGATGTACTGGGATTCTGTCTGCAGACCAGACTCGATCGTCCGGGCCAGCGACTCGACCTCGTTCCCGCGCAGTGTGTCCTCGATGTCGAGACGCGCCAGTACCCACAATTGGCGTGGGCCGACGAAGGTCACCAGCAATTCTCGAATGGAGACGACACCGGGATAGTCGATGATGAACGCTCTCACCCGTTCCTTGACTGCGGGTGCTGCCTGCTCGCCGAGGAGGAAGTCGCGGTTGCGACGAGCGAGTTGCGAGCCGACGCCGATCAACAGGAGTCCGATCAACACCGCAGCGATGCCCTCCGGCGACGTCCAGCCGCTCTGCTCGTGAATTGCGACCCCGACGATGGCGATGACGTCACCGGCAATCGCTGCGGCGTCTTCGGCGAAGACGGCCCGCACCGTCGGGTCGGACGTCAACATGACATGGTCGAGGAAGTCGCGTCGGAACTCGTATGCCTCGTGACGCAACTGGCGAGCCGACTGCAACAGCGAGACCGCATCGAAGACGATGGAGACGCCGAGCACGACGTACGCGGCGAGGAACAACGACGCGCCAACGGGATGGGTCAGCTCGGCGATGCCTTCGCGAAGGGAGAACGCTGCACCGGCGACGAAGACGACGACAGAGGCGATGAGTGCCCAGAAGTACGCTTCACGTCCGTATCCGAAGGGATGGCGGACGTCGCCCGGGCGCGAGCTCCGCCGTTGGGCGGTCAACAGCAGCACCTGGTTGCCGACGTCGGCGAAGGCATGCGAAGCCTCAGCCGACATCGCCGCAGAACCGGTCACGACAGCGGCGATCACCTTGGCAATGGCGACAGCGAGATTCGTCAGCAGCGCGAGGACGACCGTTCGGGAACTCTCGTTGGGCTCGCCCTCAGCAGTGATGCACAGAGAAACTACTCCGCCGATCGGTGACCGCGATTTCGGTGACTCATGGCCCTACTGCGCCAATGTAGGTCGGCCGATCATGGCCTATATGACTACCACCTCGAACAACGACCTCACCATGCACGCCCTCGTCTATCACGGCCCCGGGAAGAAATCTTGGGACGAGGTTCCGAAGCCCCAGCTCATCGACGACACCGACGCCGTCGTGCGCGTCGACGCAACGACGATCTGCGGATCCGATCTACATATTCTCAAGGGCGACGTCCCAGAGACGACCGATGGCCGGATCCTCGGTCACGAGGCTGTCGGCACCGTCGAACAGGTCGGTTCGTCGGTGAAGAACGTCAAACCTGGTGACCGCGTGCTGGTCTCGTGCATCACCGCCTGCGGGGCATGCCGGTTCTGTCGCGAGGCTCGCTACGGCCAGTGCCTCGGCGGCGGAGGATGGATCCTCGGCCATCTCATCGACGGCACTCAGGCGGAGTACGTGCGGGTTCCGTTCGTCGACAACTCGACCTACCCGATTCCTGCCGGCGTCGCCGACGAGGACGTGCTGATGCTGTCCGACATCCTGCCGACCGGTTACGAGGTCGGTGTACTGAACGGACATGTCCAACCTGGCGACGTCGTCGCCATCGTCGGGGCGGGTCCGATCGGGCTGTCGGCGATCATCGGCGCACGGCTGTTCAACCCGAGCCACATCGTTGCCATCGACCTCGCTGACAGTCGCCTCGAAGCAGCGAAGAGGTTCGGTGCTGATGTTCTCGTCAACAACGGCCGCCAGGACCCCTTGGAGGTGATTCGTGAACTCACTGGCGGACTCGGCGCCGATGTTGCCATCGAAGCTGTCGGCGTCCCGGCGACATTCGAATTGGCGACGACCCTGATCCGACCCTGTGGGCGGATCGCCAACATCGGCGTACACGGAAAGCCGGCGACGCTGCACCTCGAGCAGTTGTGGGGCAGGGACGTCACCATCACGACTGGTCTGGTGGACACCTACTCGACGCCGACGTTGCTGCGCCTGACGACCGGTGGTCAGATGGATGCCGGGCGGTTCATCACCCACCACTTCACGATGGACACGATGATGGACGCCTATGACACCTTCGCTCGGGCAGCTGATACCGGTGCTCTGAAGGTGGTCATCACTCCGGCGATGACGGGTTCGAGCGTCTCCGGGAAAAGCTGAAAAACTGCGTCATCGGAGCGTTGGCGTCGAGGCGTCGACAACCCGTTCGGGTGCGGCAAGCGCAGTGCTGAAGTAGGCAGCGCGCCGCTGCAGATGGCGGGTCCGGCTCGGTCGACGAGGAGTTCTCGGGGGGCCGGCGGACGCGTTGCGGTAGAACAGCCGCTTGCCCATTTCGATGAGGCCGATGTAGCAGCACACCATCGCCGCAAGGGCTGCGAAAAACGTCCCCGGCAACGCTTCGAAGCCGAGCGAATGAGCCAACGGTGTCGACGGCAGAATGGTTCCGACGGTGACGACAGCGAGCGCTGCGAGCGTCAGCGGCAGGCTGGGATGGCTGCGGAAGAACGGGACGCGGCGCGTGCGGATGGCAAAGATCACGAGCGTCTGCGTGGCCAGCGATTCGACGAACCAGCCGGTGCGGAACTCCGCAGCACCGGCGTGGAAGATCCACAGCATCACGCCGAAGGTGAGGAAGTCGAAGACCGAACTCAGTGCCCCGAAACAAAACATGAACCGTCTGATGAAACCGATGTCCCAGTGCGAAGGTCGCCGCAGTTGCTCCTCATCGACGTTATCCGTCGGGATCGCCAACTGGCTCGTGTCGTAGAGCAGATTGTTCAGCAGGATCTGCGACGGCAGCATCGGCAGGAACGACAGGAACAGTGAGGCGCTCGCAGCCGAGAACATGTTGCCGAAGTTGCTCGACGTCCCCATCAGCACATATTTGATGGTGTTGGCGAAGATGCGGCGGCCCTCGACGACGCCATCTGCGAGCACGTCGAGATCCTTTTCGAGGAGGATGACATCGGCGGCATCCTTGGCGACGTCCGTCGCCGAGTCGACGGAGATGCCGACGTCGGCGGCGTGCAGCGCGAGCGCATCGTTGACACCATCACCGAGGAAGGCGACGCCGCCACCGGTGCGCCGTTGCACCCGCACGATTCGGGCCTTGTGCTCGGGACTGACCCGTGCAAAGACCGTTGTCGTCGCGATCGCCGCAGCGAGTTGGGCGTCGTCGAGCGCTTCGACCTCGGCACCCGTCATCGCTGCGCCAGTGCCGAGACCGAGGTCGGCGCATACCTTGATGGCGACCGCAGCGTTGTCGCCGGTGACGACCTTGACGGCAATACCGAGGGCAGCCAACCTGCTCAGTGCCGCTGCGGCATCAGCCTTGGGTGGATCGAGGAAGACCAGTAGTCCGACGAGTTGCAGGTCGTGTTCGTCGTCGGCTGTCAACGGATGGTCGTCGCTTGCCGCGTGGGTCGCGACGGCAACGACGCGATTGCCTGCGGCGAACTCGGCATCGAGTTCACGGCGCGCCGCGTCCGGAACGTTCGAGCAACGGTCGAACACCGTTTCCGGAGCGCCTTTAGTTGCCATGGTCAACGTTCCATCAGCGCCCCGTAGGAGTACGGAGACGAGCCGCCGCTCGTGATCGAACGGCAGCATCGAGAGCCGCACATAGTGGCGCACAGTGTCCAGCAGCTCACGAGAGGCAGGCGACTCCCACAGCGCCTCGTCGAGCGGGTTGCCACCAATGGCCTTGCCGTCAGGCGATGCGTTCTCGGTGCACAGCAGACCCCACCGCAACACGATGTCCGGGTCGTCCCCGAGCGCTGGCACAGCGCGCATATAGGCGATTCGACCCTCCGTGAGGGTGCCGGTCTTGTCGGTGAACAAGACGTCGATGTCACCGAGATCTTCGATGCACACGAGCCGCTTGACGAGCACTTTGCGAGCGGCCATCCGTCGCGATCCGGCGGCGAGGCTCGTCGACACGACGGCGGGTAGCAGTTGCGGGGTGATCCCGACGGCGATTGCCAATGAGAACAACAGCGCGTCGATCAATGGCTTGTGCTGGGCGACATTGATGACGAAGATCGAAGTCGTCAGTGCCGCTGCCACGTAGACCAGCAGCATCGAGAATTTTCGCAGACCGACCTGGAACTCCGTATCGAGCTGATGGGTGCTCAACCCTGCGGCGATCTTGCCGAACTCGGTGGACGCGCCCGTCGCCACGACGACGCCGACCCCGACGCCAGCGCGAACAACGGTCCCCATCAATGCACAATCGGCCAGTTCGGCGAGCGCCGTGCCGGCCGCCACGGCGACGATCGTCTTGTCGACGGGCATCGATTCACCGGTCAGGACCGACTCGTCGCACTCCAAGCCGGTCGCCTCGATGATACGAATGTCTGCCGGAACGATGTCGCCGAGGCGAAGTTCGACGACATCGCCCGGCACGAGTGCCTCGACGTCGACCTTCCGGTGAACGCCGTTGCGGACCACCACGGTCTGATGATGAATCTGCGAATGCAGTGCCTCTGCGGCCCTCTCCGCACGGTACTCGTTGACGAAACCGAGGCCGACGGAGACACCGACGATCACGGCGATGATCACGGCGCTGCTGCGCTCGCCGACGAAGTACGAGGCGACAGCGGCGATCAGCAAGAGTCCGAGCAGCGGCGAACGCAACTGGTGCCACAGCACGGGGAGCAGCCGAGCGCGGTGCGATGAGACGGCATTCGGGCCATACTGCGCCTGGCGCCTGAGGACTTCGTCGCCCGAAAGTCCGATGGCAGTGACGACGCCGAGTGTCTCCTCGGCTTCCGAGGCGGGCTGCGCCGCCGCCGACCCGATTGCTGTCACTTCTCCAGCGTCTCGCCCACGCGAGGTGAGCGGTAGAGGCAAACGACCTGATTATCTTCGAATCTGAATATCTTCGAATGTCGAGGCTGTGAGTGTGGTGATGCCCTTGCAACAGGTCGTTCGCTAGCACCCGTCACCGAATTCCAGTCGTGTTCGTGGTGGCATCTTGACACAGGGTGGTTGGGGGCGGATATCATCACAGCGGGCGAAGTCCAGCCCGTCGTTGCGTCACTCTGAACCCCGGTTGCGCTCTCATCGAGAGAAGGGCCGTGTGTGCGCCGCCGTTAAACCGACTCCCTCAGCAGCGCCCGACGGTGAACAGCAATTCGCTGTCACGGTGCACGTCGAGGCGGGCTGCCGGGCCGTTCGCGCCGCTGGAGAACTGGACCTGAAGTCGAGCGAGAGCATCACACGCGCCTGTGTCGACGGGGATGAGCTGACGGTCGTTGTCGACATGTCTGGCCTGACGTTCATGGATTGCAGGGGTTACGAGTCGCTGGCCGGCGCCAAGCGCATTCTCGAGTCCCGGAGCGGAACACTGACACTGCTGTCTCCAATCGGCGAACCTGCACACTTACTGGCGCTCCTGTCCGAGCTCAGATCGACGGTCTCGAGCTCGAAGGTCCCAGGGTCGACGATGCCCTAGCCGGTCAACGATCGGCGACAGGGGACGAATGGCACTAGCCGCCCTTCGCGCCGAAGGGAGACACTTGACAAGCCGTCTGCAGACCAGGAGAGATTGATGCCAGCCACCGATTCGCAGTCCACGCGCGTCTACGACCCCGAAGACCTCCAATTGATCGATGCCTACTGGCGGGCGGCGAACTACCTGTCCGTCGGGCAGATCTATCTGCTCGACAATCCGTTGCTCCGTGAACCGCTGTCGGCAGAGCACGTCAAGCCGCGACTGCTCGGTCATTGGGGCACGACACCGGGATTGAACCTGCTGTATGCACACATGAACCGGGTGATCAAGGAACGTGACCTCGACGCCCTCTACGTCATCGGCCCCGGCCATGGTGGCCCAGGCATCGTCGCCAACGCTTACCTGGAAGGAACGTACAGCGAGGTGTACTCCTCGATCGGCGAAGGCGAGGACGGGCTCCGAGCCCTGTTCCGCCAGTTCTCGTTCCCCGGCGGAATTCCCAGTCACGTGGCGCCGGAGACGCCAGGGTCGATCCACGAGGGCGGCGAACTCGGCTACGCGCTCGTCCATGCGTACGGTGCGGCATTCGACAACCCAGGCCTGACGGTCCTGTGCGTAGTCGGCGACGGCGAAGCCGAGACCGGTCCGCTCGCGGCGAGTTGGCACTCGAACAAGTTTCTCAACCCGGTGACCGACGGCGCCGTGCTGCCGGTGTTGCACCTCAACGGTTACAAGATCGCCAACCCGACGATCCTCGCCCGCATTCCCGACGACGAACTCGCCTCGCTGATGCGCGGCTACGGCTACGAGCCGCATTTCGTCGTTGGTGACGATCCCGCCGAAGTCCACCGCCTACTGGCGGCGACGATGGATGAAGTACTGGACGACATCACTGCGATCCAGCAGCGCGCCCGCTCTGGCTCTGGCTTTGGCTCTGGCGACGCGCCTGCGCCGGATCGTCCGATCTGGCCGATGATCATCCTGCGGACACCGAAGGGCTGGACCGGACCGAAGGTCGTCGACGGTGTGCAGGTCGAAGGAACGTTCCGCGCCCATCAGGTACCGCTCGCCGAGACGCGCCACAACGCCGACCACCGCGCACAGCTGGAAACCTGGATGCGCAGCTACCGACCCGACGAATTGTTCGATCGATCCGGGCGGTTGATCCCAGAACTGCGCGAGCTCGCCCCGGTCGGCCATCGACGGATGAGCGCCAATCCACACGCCAACGGCGGCTTGCTGCTGCGCGATCTGGCAATGCCGGATTTCCGTGACTACGCGGTGACCGTCGAGCGACCGGGAATCGAGGTGAGCGAAGCGACCCGCGTACTCGGCGCATTGCTGCGCGACGTCATCGAACGCAACCCGGACTCGTTCCGGATCATGGGGCCCGACGAGACGGCGTCCAACAGGCTGTCAGCGGTGTTCGAAGCAACGAATCGTGCATGGGACGCGACGATGATCGCCGGCGATGACCACCTTGCCCCAGACGGCCGGGTGATGGAGGTGCTGTCAGAGCATCTCTGTCAGGGATGGCTCGAGGGCTATCTGCTGACCGGCCGTCACGGCCTGTTCAACTGCTACGAGGCATTCATCCACATCATCGACTCGATGTTCAACCAGCACGCCAAATGGCTCAAGTCGACCGGGGCGATTCCGTGGCGTGCGCCGATCGCTTCGCTCAACTATCTGCTGACATCGCACGTCTGGCGCCAGGACCACAACGGCTTCTCCCACCAGGATCCCGGATTCATGGACCACGTGATCAACAAGAAGGCAGAGGTCGTCCGCGTCTACCTGCCGCCGGACACCAACTCGCTGCTCTCGGTCGCCGATCATTGTCTGCGCAGCCGCCACTACGTCAACGTGATCGTCGCCGGCAAGCAGCCTGCGTTGACCTTCATGACGATGGACGAGGCGATCGCCCACTGCACCCGTGGCCTCGGAATCTGGCCGTGGGCCGGCAACACCGACGGTGAACCGGATGTCGTGCTGGCATGCGCAGGCGACGTGCCGACGCTCGAAATCCTGGCGGCAGCGGCGATGCTCCGAGAGCACCTTCCCGAGTTGAAGGTGCGCGTCATCAACGTCGTCGACCTGATGCGCTTGCAGTCGGACACTGAACATCCGCACGGCCTGTCCGAACGCGATTTCGACGCCCTGTTCACGATGGACAAGCCCGTCGTCTTCGCCTTCCACGGCTATCCGTCGCTGATCCACCGCCTCACGTATCGGCGCAACAACCACCACAACATCCACGTGCGCGGGTACAAGGAGGAGGGCACGACCACCACGCCGTTCGACATGGTGATGCTCAACGATCTCGACCGCTTCCATCTGGTGATGGACGTCATCGACCGGGTGCCGTCACTCGGCAGCCGGGCGGCGATCTTGCGCCAGCAGATGGCGGACGCCCGGCTCGCCGCCCGTCAGTACACGCGTGAGTTCGGGGAGGACGACCCGGCGATCTCCGGCTGGACCTGGCCGGGGCAGGGCTGACGATGCGCGTGCTCGTCGTCAACGCCGGCTCGTCGAGCCTCAAACTCCGGTTGCTCGACGAAGACGATCTCATCCGCAGCGCAGACCTACCGGCGGGCACTGCCGGCATCGACAGCGATGCGCTGACCGAAACGCTGCAGCAGTGGGGGAAACCGGACGCAGTCGGGCATCGGGTCGTCCACGGCGGGACCGTCTATTCCGGCCCGGTCGTCGTCGACGCCGCCGTTCGGGTGCGGTTGGGCGAGTTGACAGATCTCGCCCCGCTGCATCAACCGAAGTCGCTCGCTGCGCTCGACGCCGTCTCCGCCGTGTTGCCCGACGTGACGGCGGTGGCATCGTTCGACACCGCCTTCCATACCACCATTCCAATCGCGGCGTCGACGTATGCAATTCCTCGGGAATGGAGGGAGCGTTACGCGATCCGCCGCTACGGCTTTCACGGATTGTCTCACGCATATGCCTCCTCTCGCGCAGCGACGATGGTCGGGCGACCGATTGGGGATCTCCGAATCGTCACCTGTCATCTCGGAGCGGGGGCCTCGCTCGCAGCCGTCGTCGAAGGGCGCAGTGTCGACACGACGATGGGCTTCACGCCACTCGAAGGTCTGGTGATGGCGACCCGGTCCGGCACCGTCGACCCCGGTCTCGTGCTGTGGCTGGAGGAGCACGAACATCTCTCCCCGCACGAGGTCGCCACAGCACTCGAGGAGCGTTCCGGGCTCCTCGGTCTTTCCGGGTCCGCCGACCTGCGCGAGGTCGAAGCTGCGGCTGCCAGAGGCGAACCCGACGCATTGTTGGCGATCGCCGTCTACGTCCACCGTCTCGTCGGCAGTATCGGTGCGATGACCGCGTCGGCCGGGGGGCTCGACGTGCTGGTGTTCACTGGCGGCGTCGGTGAACATTCCTCGCTGGTGCGCCGGTTGTCGACCGAACGACTCGGCTTCCTCGGGGTCTCCGTCGCTGCGACCCGCAACTCGAGCGCCGGTGAATGTGGTGGCGGCACGGATGTGGATGTGGACGTCAGCAGCGACGGTGCCTCAGTCCGAACCCTCGTCATCACCGCCAGAGAAGATCGACAGATCGCTGCGGAGGTGCGCGCCCTGCTCCGCCACGCTTGAGGCAGCGGAGTGTGTTCCAGCGCACCCAATCCTGCGCCGAACACTTCACGCGGCAGCGGCGGGTCGGCCGGGGTCAGCGGTCGAGGGAGACCGCGTGCGGGAGGCCGATCCGTACGAGGACACCATCGGAGAACAGGACATGGGGATCGCCGGTCGGCGCGGGGAGTCCGGCAGCGGTCAGCAGGCTGTCGTCGATGCTGAGGAGCCGCGCCCTGTTGAGCGGCCAGCGTGGGTGGCTGACCGGGGCGTAACGCACCCGACCGCCTCGTCTGGGTGAATACAGACCCCAACGGGCGGTGACGAAGATGTCGAGGTCGGACTGTTCCTCGATCGGTTCACCGACCTCGATCGAGAACGCGGTACCTGGCCCGCGTGTCGGCCAGCGGCGATGGACCTCGGTCGCCACGGTGTCACCGTTGCGGCGATGGCTGGCGCTTCCCCAGCAGTACGGTAGGCGATACGTGACCCTGGCAACCAACGTCGGTATCAACCGATTGATGTCGAGCGAGCAGAACCACACCCCAGGAACGCCGTCGTTCACGACGTACGTGCGCACGTTGATCTCCGGGAACGAGCCGAGGTACGGCACTGCCGGGAAGTGCGGCGGCCCGATGCCGCGCATCGCGAACGAGATCAACCCGACCCATGCTGAGCCGTCGTAGGTGTCGACCTGCAGTCCGCCAGGGAGCACCGCTGCGACATCTGCGGCGTCGTATCGCCAGTGGATCGAGGCAAGGTCGTACCAACCCTGTTCCATCACTGCCCGCTGCACAGGTTGTGGGCAATCGATCGCCCGATGCTCGCCCACCGTCGCACTCCTGTCGAAGACGTCACATCGACATCGACCAAACCCAACGTATCGCCGCCGCGCATCGGATCGAGTCGCCGTGCACCGGATCCGAGGCAGGAAGACGGGCACAGCTCGACAGGTCGGTCGCACGCCGTCGATGCCAACGAAACTCCGGTACCGTCGGCGTATGACCGACGACGGACAGGACAGTGCCGAGAGTTTCGACGAGGACATGATCGGTACCGATGATCCTGTTTCGAGTGATCAGACGGAAGTGGATTTCCCGCCGGAACGCGCTCACGGCCTGCCGTTCGCCGACGCCGACGTCACCGACGAGTCGTTCGCCGAGCGCAGTGCTCAAGAAGAACCAGAAGTCTCGGCAGCCGATATCGACGAGGACGACGCCGACCGATAGCGCTGTTGGGGGAGGCCCGTTGTCGTCGCCGTATGTCGCCTGAGGAGCGACAGACGGTGACAGCGAAGGCTCGTGAGAGCCGATCAGGCGCCAGCCCCGCGACCGTACTTTCGGCATGGCTGGATAGCGTGTCTCTGCGAGACCCGACCTGAAGGAAGAATTCGATGGCAATCCCCGCCAAACTCACACCGCTGCAAGAGATGGAGGCCCGTCGCAACTCGACGGCGGCCGACAAGCCGAAGCGGCCGATCTCCGAGGATGAGAAGGCAACTCGCAAGGAGCGCGTCGCCAAGGCCAAGGACGCACTCGCCCGCTCGGTCGGCGCCAAGGGTGATCACGTCCCGCCCGCTCGGGCGGCGTTGAAGGTCTATCTGCAACGTCTGAACGAGCCGAAGCAGCCGGACGACGCCACCTTCGAGACGCTCATCGAAGCCCCGTTCAAAGCACCGATCAAGAAGAAGACGAACGACCGCCGTTTCTGACGGTCAGCTGCGTCCGGCTTCAGCTGCGATGGATGAGGCGCCCGAGCAGGCTCTGCTCTGGCTGCTCGAAGACGAAGTCCGGAAATTCGGCCTTGACGACTGCTTTGACCTCGTGCGCTGAGGGATTGACCAACGAGACGGAACCGACCCTTACGGTTGGGACCGTCTCGTTGCCGTTGGCGACCGAACGCACGAAGGCGGCACCGTCAGGGTCGTCCCAGATGTTGATGTCGTTGACCGGCACCCCTTCTCGGCGGAGCCCGCTGCGCAGCATCGAGCAGTAGGGACAGCCCGGGCGCCAGTACACCGTGATCATGTCGTGTTCGGATGCCGTATGGGGCTCCACAGTTGCGCTCATTGCCGTGGTCAACCGACTGCACACCGCAGATAGTCCCGATGCGACGAATTGCACCCGAGACGATCTACATCGAGCGCTTCCCGGCGAAGGAGTTTTCGATGGAGATCAGCGAAATCATCGCCAGAGGGGAGATCGCCGATGTGTTGCATACATATGCTCACGAAGCAGATCGCTGCGACTGGGCGCTCGTGCGCAGTTGCTACCACCCTGATGCCTACGACGATCACGGACTCCACGCCGGTGGCCTGGACGGCCTGCCTCGATAGCTCGGGACGCAGTTGACGTCGATCAGCTTTCCAACATGCTCATCGAAATCGACCGGCGCGACGATGGCGAGGCGACCGTGGCGCGTAGCGAGACGTCGTGCTTCGGCTTCTACACCCGTCTCGGGCGTGGCGGCAAGCGTTCCGAGCATCGTCGCCGAAACCTGGGCACGTGGGGCGAAGGGATCAGCCGACCCGTCGAACGGCCATCTGCGGAGATTCGGCCCGATCGGCTAGGCCTCGCGTACTGCCGGCGTGACGGTCTGGACGATGACCGCTTCGGCGGCGGGCCCCCCGCGATCGTCGACTCCACGCGGACGATCCTCCGCACCTGACACCCCCGCCCGATCGTCGGCACCCGACGAATTCACTCGAATGAAGTCGATCGCTGCGCAAGAGTGCTTCGATGATCCTGCGTCGAGAGCAACCTACCGACATCTCCGTCGTCCACCAGATCCACGTTGCAGCATTCCAACGTCAGGCCGGCGAGGAACCGATGGAAGCGAGGCTGCTGGAAGCACTGCGGATGTGCGACAGCTGGCAGGACAGGTTCTCCCTCGTCGTCAGGTCGAGCGATGTTGGTATCGAACCGCCGCAGCCGGAGTGGCACGAGCACTTCCAGGTACGCGCGCTCAGCAGCTACCGCCAGACGATACGCGACGGATTCGTCTATGCATCACCGTTCAGGACGGTGCAGTAGCCCCGTGTCGCCGTCCGGTCTTGTATCCCGCAGCGGGCGAGGCCGGAACGTCGAACTGCTCAGCGGTGTGCGGTGCTATCCACCGATGGGATTCCGTATCGCAGACCGTCCATCAACAGGTCGAGGAGACGGCGGGCCTGGTCGCGTTTGGCTGGGTCGCCGGCTGCCAGTGAGACCCCACTGAGGCTGGCGAGGACATCCCCTGGCTCGATGTCCGATCGCAGCGACCCCGCCGCCACCCCCGCTTCGAGCAGTGTGGTGGCGGCTGCGAGCATGCGGTCGCGGCTCTGAGCGAGCGGGTTGCCGCCGGAGGCGATGACGACGCGCAGCGCGTCTGCCATCCCGCGCTTGGTCGTCATGTAGTCGAAGAACTGGTCCATCCATAGCCGAGTCGCACGATCGGCGCCGAGCGAGTCGATGAGTGCTTCGACGCCGTCGCAGAGCCGACCGAGCTCGTTGCGATAGGCCGCCTCGACCAGCGCTTCGCGAGTCGGGAAATGGCGATACAACGTGCCGATACCGACCTTGGCACGCTTGGCGATCGATTCGAGGGAGACATCAGCGCCGTCTTGGGAAAACGCCTGCACCGCAACGTCGAGCAGCCGTTCGCGATTGCGTCGGGCATCGGCGCGCTTGACCGGTGCGGTGTCATCCACGGTGGGCGTTCCCGGCTTCCTCGAACCCGGAGAACGCGCGCATCATCTTGGCCTCATCGGTGCGCTCGCCGGCACGATCCCGCAACGTCAACGTTCGCTCGATGGTCGGCAGCGTCCGCCAGTCGCACGAGTTCGACCGTTCGCCAGCATCGGTTGCGCCGTGTTGGCGACGCAATGCCCACACGGTGAACAAGGGCTGTCGGCCGGCGCGAGGCACGACGGTGACGCTGCCACACACCGCCAGGTCGCTCTCGGCGGCGGCCAGTTCGAGCCGCGACGAAGCATCGGCGTCGCCGCAGACCACGAACCATCCGTCGGTGGTGAGGAGCCGCGCAGCGGTATCGACGTAGGCCTCGATCCCGCCCCGATACTCGAGACGCGCGAAGGCGCGTTGTGTGTCCATCGCCTTCGTCGCCGTATCGGCAGGAAAGTACGGCGGGGTGCCGGTGATCAGGTCGAATGGTGCGTCCAATGAGGCAAGGAGATCGGGATCTCGGAGATCGCCGTGGTGAACGGTGATCCGGTCGCCGAGGCCGTTGTGGGCGACGTTCTTCTCGAGCAATGCGTATGACTGCGACTGCGCTTCGATACCGACAAGTGTGGAGTCTGGTGCCGACCACGAGAGGTGCAGCAGCACCGAGCCGAGCCCGCAACCGAGGTCGAGGACGGTGGCGGGGCGCGGGCAGACCTGCATTGCGAACCAGGCGGTCACGAGGTCGTCCGACGAGAACCGGTGCCCCTTCTTTCGCTGAAAGACCGAGATGTCTGCCGTCAGCGCATCGAGACTCAGTTCGTCAGCCGGTACCTCGACACGTTCGTCGATGATGGGCGATGGCGATGTCACATCCCAACTGTAGGACGACGAGCGCTCTCCGAGATGGTCTACGAGCGCATCGTCAACCCGGGAGTTCCGATCGCGAACCGCCACAGAGTGCCTCGACGGGACTCCGTCACCACGAGATCCGTGCCGACGAAACAGCAGTTGGTCGGCATCCCGTCGCCGCACATCAAGCGGTCGACGACTATGCCGTCCTCGATGACACTGACGCAGTGCGCCCACGTCGACGCCACGTACAACCGTCCATCCTCGCCGACGCAGAAGCCGTCGGGGAAATGCCGCTCCGGCAGTTCGGCGATGGCGACCGGTCCGTCTGGCGTCATCCGCATAACCCGGCGGGAGAACGACTCGGTCCACACCAGCGTGCCATCGGCGAGGAAGCCGATGCCGTTCGGGTAGACGGGGCCGAGTTCGATCAACAACTCGGCGTCACCCGTCGTCGTGTCGTACGCAAAGAGCCTGCCGTTCAACCGGGTCGCAGCGTCAGGACCATGGCGCGGATCGGTGAAATACAGGCGACCGTCCGGACCGAAGGCGAGGTCGTTCGGCGCGTCGAGGCGATAGCCGGCGATCTCGGTGACGACATGTGACACGGTGCCATCTGGCGCGATCCGCTGGATGCCAGGCCTTGCCGATGAACCGCCTCCGGCGGCGCCGCCATTCTGCGTCACATAGACCGATCCGTCGCCTGCGAGCGTCGCACCGTTGGGCCCGCCGCCAGTCGTCGCCAGTAGCTGCACACCAGTGGAGGACGTCCAGGTCGACAGGCGACCGGCACTGATCTCGGTGAACGCAAGCGTTCCGTCGGGGAGCAGCACAGGACCCTCCGGGAACGAGAGGCCAGTGACGAACGGCTGATCGGGCTGCATCACCTCACTGTCGCACACCGACACTCCGAGGTATCAGTCGAGAGCGAGCACGACTTCAGCGTTCGATGTCGTAGACGTCAGGGTGGTCCAACGGATACTGCAACCACGACAGCATCTGGCGCAGTTGCTCGTAGGCGCGAAGACGTGCTTCGTCGGTACCGACCTCGTCGGCGGCGGTACAGACGCCGAACAGTCGCTTAACCATCGACGGTCCGATTTCCAGCAGTCCGGAGGATCCTTCGCTCGCCCAACGGGCGAGTACGTAGCGCACGATCGCACCTTCCGGTACTTCGACGCTTTCCGACAGACTGCGTATCGTCCGCATCGGATCGGCGCGCGAGTACAGGGCGATGTCCGATTTCAGGTTCGCATCGGGATCGTCGTCAGCGAACGGACCGTCCCAGCGGGTCAGCTGTACGACCGGTTCGTCGATGGGGACCACCGGTTACGGGCGCCGGTCGGAAATCCGCCAGGCGGCTGCGGCACTGACGCCGGCAGCGCTGAACATCGCCGGCCAGGCGCCGATCCTCTTCGCCAGCGGATGTGAGCCGCCGAAGCTGCCCAGGTACACAGCTGTGAGGACAACGGTTCGAGCAGCTCCGACGCTTCGCGTCCATCGACGGCCTGCCAGAACGCCGCCTGCGGCCAGCACGGCACCACCGAGAGGACGTTGCTTGGTGGTCGTGGCAACGAGGTAGCCGCCGACGAGTGAAACGGCAACGATCGGGGCAGTGGGGACGTTCATCACCGCGACGCTACTGGCGCTGCGATCAGGTCGAGATTCTCCACACGACGAGGAAATGCGCTGTAGCTGCGACGACGGTGAACACATGCCAGACCTCGTGGTAGGAGAAGACCGACGGGCGCAGCCGCGGCCAGGTCTTGGAGAACCAGCGCGCCCCGAATACGTAGAGCGTGCCCGAAACGAGGTAGAGAACAGCTGGTGCCACGCCGCAGCGGATCCACAGCGCCGGGAGTGCGAGGGCCGCAAGTCCACTGACGGCGGCGTACAGCGCCGTGCCGATCGCGTCGCCGTGTCGCCAGTGGCCGAACTTGAGAACGGCACCGACCGCCGAAACGGTCCAGACGACGGTGAGCAGGCAGATGCCCCAGCCTGACGGCATCACGATGAGCACGATCGGTGTCGCCGAGCCGGCAATCGCTGCGAAGATCATCGCATGATCGGCGCGACGCCACGCGGCTCGTGAGCGGAAGTCGTTGACCCAGCGGTGATACGTCGTCGAGGCGGCGAACATCGCGCACAGGCCGGCGGCATAGATCGAAACGCCGACAATCGCCCTGGCACCGTGGGCAAACACGATCAACAGCGCCAACGCCGGGATTGCGGCGAACAAGCCCAGCATGTGGACCCGTCCCCGCCACGACGGTCTGGCGTCGCATCCGAGTGGATCGTCACGACCATCGGTCGCAAGGAACCGTTGATGAAGCGCCCAATCCCGACCGTAGTCGTTGGACCGTCTTGTGCGGGAGGTAACCGGAGATGCCATGAGTCTGCTTCGACCTGTTGATTGCTCCGAGCGCCGGGAACGTGGTCCAGGTCGAGCGAACGTCGGAGTCGCCGTGTGTACGACCAACGTATCCGACTCGACGATCGAGTGGGGGTCAGGCTCGTGACTTCGCTGCCTGGTGGCGCGGCGGGGTTGGACGACGAATCGGTGCCTGACGTCCGGCGGCGTCATGGACGTGTGGCCGTACGTCACACGGTGATCTTGAACAGCTCGCGGCAGTTGTCGCCGGCGAACTTGCGGCGCGATGCCTCCGGGAAACACCCGATGAGGCGGTCGAGGTCGATGATGTATTCCGGCGTGTGGTCGGCGTGCGGGAAGTCGGACGCCCACATGAAACGGCCGGCACCGAAACGTTCGGCGAGTGATGGAATGGTCTTCTCATCGGGATCACAGCTGATCCAGCAACGGTTCTCGAAGTAGTGAGACGGCGGGTTCTGCAGCGGAACCCGCTGCCCGATGGCTGTATGCGAAAAGACGGCGTCCATACGGTCCAGCCAGTATCCGATCCATCCTCCACCGGACTCGAGGACGAGGATCTTGAGGCGCGGGAAGCGGTCGAAGACGCCGTAGTCGAACAGCGTCGAGAACTGGTGGCGCACACCATCAGAAGCGGCGACGGAGGCGGTCAGGCGCAGGTCCCTGACATGTTCCCACGTGCCCATGCGGGTGCCCTTCGTCCATTGCGGCTCGAACATCGGATGGATAGCGAACGGGATGTCGAGGTCCTGTGCAGCCGCGAACACGGCGTCGTGGTCAGGATGCCCGAGCGGTTTGGCGGTGTGCACCCAGGGGGCGACATAGGCACCGCGAGCACCCTCGCCGACGGCCCGCTCCATCTCCGCAGCGGCTGCGGACGGATCCATCAACGACACGTGGGCGGTCGGGATCAGACGACCGCCGCTGTCGGAACACCATTCGCAGATCCAGCGGTTGTACGCACGTGTATATGCCTGCGAGAGTTCGGCGTCTTCGAGTTCGGCCTCCCACAGCAGACCGGTGGTCGTGTAGATCACGGCAGCGTCGATGTGCTCGGCATCGAGCAGTTCGAGGCGCGCGGCAGCATCGGTCGCCCCGATCGGCGCGTGGTTGTCGTAGGTGATCGTCGGGTCCTTGGCCATCGTATTGAGGTCCATTCGGCCCATTGCCGCGAGCGTCGACGGCATGCCGCGCCGGGCGAGTTTCGAATGGCGGCCGTCGATCGACAACACGTCCAGGTCGTTCTCGTCCTTGACGACGCGTAGCGCACGGTCGCGATACTTCGGCTCGATATAGCGCTCCCAGAGATCGGAGGGTTCGAGGATGTGACCGTCGGCGTCGACGGCGCCGTCCCAGGAAAGGCGGTGAGTTTCGTGCATCGGTGCTCCTTCTACGAATCTGTCGGCAGGTCGACGAGGGTATGCCAGAGGAACGAGAAGACGAGCGCCCACTTCATTGCCAGCTGTGCGTTGTCGGCGGCCGCGCCGTGGCCGCCCTCGACGTTCTCGTAGTACGCGACGTCATGGCCGAACTCGCGCATCCGTGCCGTCATCTTGCGTGCATGGCCGGGGTGGACACGGTCGTCGCGGGTCGATGTGGCGAAGAGCACCGGGGGATAGGAACCGGCGGCGCGCATGTTCTGGTACGGCGAGTACTGCTGGATGAACGCCCAGTCCTGTTCGTTGTCAGGGTCTCCGTACTCTGCCACCCATGAAGCGCCGGCGAGCAGTACGTGGTAGCGGCGCATGTCGAGGAGCGGCACGTGGCTGATGATCGCCCCGAACAGTTGCGGATAGCGCGTCAGCATCACACCCGTCAGGAGACCCCCGTTGCTGCCGCCTTCTGCCGCCAGTTGCTTGGTGGTGGTGATTCCTCGTGCGACGAGGTCCTCGGCGACGGCGGCAAAGTCCTCGTAGGCACGCAGCCGCTTTTCGCGCAGTGCGGCGAGGTGCCATGAGGGCCCGTATTCTCCGCCACCGCGGATGTTGGCGACTGCATATGTGCCACCGCGTGCGAGCCATCCCCTGCCGATGCTCGGGCTGTAGACCGGTGTCCGGGAAATCTCGAAGCCGCCGTAGCCGCTGAGGATCGTCGGTGCTGGCGCGTCCTTGCCGACGACGAAGTAGGGGATCTGCGTGCCATCGGCCGATGCGACGAAATATTGGCGGACGGTCATTCCCGTCGTGTCGAAGAATGCCGGTGCCTGTTTCAACGTCTCGCCTCCGCCGTCGTCATCGCCGTCGCCGCCGCCGATCACGCCGCCGCCGATCACGCCGTACCGCAGTGTCTGCGGTTGGGTGAAGCCGCCGATCGTCAGCAGGTACTCGTCGCTGTGATCGGCGTTGGTGCCCCACACGTCGACCTGCACCAATCCATCGCCGACGTCGAGCGGTTCCTGCTGCCATCCTGCCTCTGTCGGCGTCAGCACCCGCAGGGCGCTTCGCACGTCGTCGAGGAGTGTGAGGATCAGATGGTTTCGTGTCCAGCTGTAGGCCTGCAACGATGTCTGCGGCCGTGGGGAGAAGAGCACATCGAGCTGGCGTTCACCAGCGAGGTAGCGGTCGAAGTCGGCCGCCAGCAGCGATCCGGCAGGGTATTCGACGTCGCCGATCTTCCAAGCGGTACGTGGCCGGATCAGCAGCCATTGACGGTGGATGTCGAAGTCTGCGTCCTCCGGGACGTCGATGCGGGTGAGTTCGCCGGACTCGGCCAGCACGAACTGCTCGCCGGTGTAGAAACCCATCCGCTTGCCGACCACATCGCGGGTGAAGCCCGGCGTCGAATCGCGGTAGGCGTAGACGACCATGTCGTCGTGAGCGCCCTCGTAGACCGTGACCGCCTCGCTCAGCGGCGTGCCACGATGCCAGCGCTTGACGATCCGTGGGTAGCCGGACGAGGTGAGCGAGCCGGCACCGAAGTCGGTGCCGACGTAGATCGTGTTCTCGTCGATCCAGCTGACATCGCTCTTGGCCTCCGGGAGCACGAAACCGTCGATCACGAACTCCTTCGTGAGTAGATCGAATTCACGGACGACCTTGGCATCGGCACCACCGCGTGAAAGGTTCAGCAGTGCCCTGCGGTAGTCGGGTTTGAGCACTTCAGCCCCCTGCCACACCCAGTTCTCGCCGTCAGCTACCGCCAGCGCATCGATGTCGAGCAGCACATCCCATGCAGGTTCCACCTTGCGATATTCGGCGAGTGTCGTCCGTCGCCACAACCCACGGGGGTTGAAAGCGTCCTGCCAGAAGTTGTAGAGGAACTCGCCGCGCATCGACGGATACGGCAGCCGCAGCGTCGAATCCAGTGCCTCCCCGATCTCCGAGCGAAGGGCATCGAACCTTTCTCCGACGGCGATCGTCGCCAGCGTTTCGGCGTTGCGTTCCAGCACCCAGGCGGTCGCCGCCTGGCCATCGACCTGCTCGAGCCACAGATACGGGTCGATCGACACGGAAGCGTCGTCCAGCGGTTCGTCCATGGGGACAGTCTGCCCTCGTCCCAACGTATTCAATGGCTGCATATCGGGTACGTCCTGTCCATGACCGACTTCTCCAATGCGCAACCCGACCTCGTGGTGCAGCTCGATCAGCCGGCACCCGTAAGTGACGAGATGCACCTCGGCGACGAGCCGGCCCTCGTCAACCCCGCAGGCGTTATGGCGCGTGTCGCCTCACTGTGCGCCGAAGCAGCCATCAGCGCTGTGCAGGGTGATCCGGCCATCGAGCCCACACAGCTTCGCCAGGATGCCGCGGCGGTGCTGACGGCACTGTCGCACATGCTGGCCAGGCCGCTCGAACCGGCACGGCTGGCAAGCGTTCATGCAGCGGTCGAGGCAGGTATCACTGTCGCCACCGACTGTGCTGTCGAGTCGAGGAGTTCGTCCGGCGAAGAGCTGGAGAGTGATTGCGCCTCAGCATGTGAAGCCTGTGCGCAGGCACTGCACGAGGCGCTCGTTGGACCTCTCGCAACCGCAGGAGCTACGGCTGTCTGATCAGTTCCACGCGCAGCGCAGGTGCTTGATGCCGTTGATTAATCGGAGCCAAGGTCGTGACCTGCGCCTTTGCAGAAATACCGCCTCTGACCTGCACTTTCGCAACTCAGTACTACTCGCCAATACTCAGGCAATCTCAACGTCTTGTGTCATGCTCGTGTCATGCGTCTGCGGGCCATTGCCACTTCGAGGTCGAAGCCGGGGCATTCGACGGATCTCCATCGAAGGGTTGTAGGGATCGGTCAAGTCCACGGACCCATGCGCGGGACTCGATGTCGGTGAAGGTCACGCACGCACCGAACCAGTCCCCGTCTCGCATTGGCGTCGGCAATGGGTTGCCCCACGGCTCGGCCTTTCCCGGCTCGGCCTGGTCGATGATGGCGCTCTGGTACCGGTCGCCGTTGAGAACCATATGAAATTGAACGTTGTAGATGGACTGATCGCCGCGATTGCGACAGTAGAAATTGACGTGCTGGTTGTTTCGGTTGGTCTGACCGTGTTGGAGTTCCACCCAGCGAGCGTGCGATCTATGACGCTCGTCCGTGTCGAGCTCCCAGCGCTCACGGTCGAGCGCCGTTGAGGTCCGAGCAATGTCGTTGGCCTCTCGAGCGATAGCGATCGCGGCGAGTGCGGCTGTGGCGGCCTCTTTAGTGGCGTCGGCCGTCGCCCTCGTGAGGGCGACGTACCACACCGTTACGCCAACGAGTAAAGCGGTCGCAAGAACCTGCATTGCTCCGGAGTTGCTGTTC
>JAYTOR010000010.1:0-36392 GCA_043747685.1 Actinomycetota bacterium | reverse complement strand
CGGGGTAGCACGTTTGTCACGGATTCGGATCCGCCGAATCCGTTCAATGATGCGTCGGTGCAATCGTTCGTTGTCGGTTTGATCGATAACGAGACGTTGCCGGAACCGGACGAGGATTGGGATTTGTTCGTCTGCGTTTTCATGCCGTCGTACGCGGTGTACGGCCCTGGGGGCGCCTCGGGAGCTCACAGTGCGGTGGTGTGGAACGACTACGACCTGTTTGATGTCGACAACGACCGCAGCCACCTCGCATGGATCGGGAACCCAGGAGGCTCTGGGGCCTTGGATTCGATGACGACGACGTTCTCGCATGAGCTCGTGGAGGCCTGCACGGATCCTGAGACGACGGCGTCGCCGGCGTGGAGGCAAACCCCATGCGCTGTACCGACTCAATGCGAGATCGGTGACGTCTGCACGTCGGTGGCCCGTGTGTTCGGTGTGCAGGTCCAAGCCTATTGGTCTCAAGCGGACGGCGCTTGTGTGATACCGGTGCCCGACATCGACTGGTCCGGGTTGTATGACAACTGGCGTTCGATAGGCGGGTTCTTCCCGAACGCTGCCCCTGTCACGGTCGTTGCTCGGACACCCGACAATCTTGATCTGTTCGTCTGTGGCAACGACGGTCGGGTCTACACCTCATGGTGGTTCCAGGGTGCGGACTGGTCGGGGGTGAACGATAACTGGCGTTCGATCGGCGGGTTCTTCCCGCCAGGCGCACAAGTCACCGCGGTAGCGCGCAAGCCAGGCCAGCTCGATCTGTTCGTCTGCGGTAACGACGGTCGCGTCTACACGTCGTGGTGGGTGGCTGGCCAGGACTGGTCGGGGGTGAACGATAACTGGCGTTCGATCGGCGGGGTCTTCCCGCCAGGCGCGCACGTCGCTGCCGTCGCCCGAACACCAGACAACCTCGATCTGTTCATCTGCGGCAACGACGGTCGGGTCTACACCTCGTGGTGGTTCCAAGGTGCAGATTGGTCGGGGGTGAACGATAACTGGCGTTCGATCGGCGGGTTCTTCTCTGCAGGCGCGCCGCTCGCTGCGGTCGCTCGGACACCGAACAACCTCGACGTGTTCATCTGCGGCAACGACGGCCGGGTCTACACCTCATGGTGGTTCCTCGGAGTCGACTGGTCAGGTGTCAACGATAACTGGCGTTCGATCGGCGGGTTCTTTCCCGCAGGTGCACCCGTCGGCGCCGTCGCCCGTAAGTCCGGCCAACTCGATTTGGTCATCTGCGGCAACGACGGTCGCGTCTACACCTCCTGGTGGACGGGCTAAACCACCGGCGACAGCGAGAACCAACGAGGAGGACGAGGCTGTGGCCTGTGCGCCGATGTGCTTGAACAAGGGAGTTGCGCACCGTGGTAGTCCCGGAACGGGGTTGCCTTGCTCTTCGAGCAGCCCGTGCTGACGACCACTTTGAGAGAACCATTCCGTGTGCGGAGACGGACCCCATCCCATCAACTCCGGTTCGCCTCTCAGCAGGGAACGCGGCGAGAAGTAGGCCAAGCGATGCGGGCGTCAAAAGTGCCCCGCCAATGCCCTGAACAACTCGGCCGGTCACGCGGATTCCCAGTCCAGGCGCTAAGGGCACGCCACCGAGCCGATTCCAAACACGGCGACACCGATGAGAAAGAACCGCCGACGCCCGAGTTGATCGGCGATCTTGCCGGACACGATGAGCAGTCCGGCGAAACAGATGTTGTATGCGGTGAGGATCCAGGACGCGTCGGCTCGAGTGGCGCCGAAGTCACGCAGAATCTCCGGGAACGCCACGTTGACCACGGAAAGGTCGAGCGTGGTGATGTAGGCGCCGAGGGCGCAGAGCGCAAACGTCGACAGCGAGTCGGCTCCGCTCATTCGCATGCCGGCTCGTTTGGCGAATGCGCTTGCCGTCGGTCCGGCCCGGGACATTGGATCTGGCTCAGCCGAGGCGCCTGAAGACGGCCACGTCAACTGGCCGCCGGTCATCATGCGCTACGTGTGATACCGCCGTGGGACCCTCGGGGAACCCGCATCATCATGCTCATCCACGTCCACGAGGACCGACAGTTGGCTGCGCGGTGCGATCATGTCGCAGGCGATTCACTTTTGACTGTGGCTCTTGATTTGGGCTGCTTGCCACTTCACCATTTCGGCTGGGGTGTTGCAGCTCACCCAGGTTCCGGCGATGCCCTCGTAGGTCGAGGCCATGTTGACCACTGGCTTGCCGCCGTCCATGTGGCCCGCAACCCCAAAGTACTTCGTCTTGGCTTGGAGGTCGCTCTCGAGCATCTTGGCTCGCTTGGCGCCGAGCTTGAGGGTGAGCGACTCGATCGAGTTCCAAATGTTGAAGCTCGGATCGTTGAATCCGATGCCGCACATGACGACGATCCGTTTACTGCGGTCCTTGACGATGGCATCGATGACCATGGACGCATACGCTCGGGACAGTTCTGCCCAGAGTTGCGGATCCCACGACGTACTCTCCACGCCACCGGCGAGTTCTTCGTAGCTACCGAATCCGTCGAACAGCCCACCGATCGCCGATGACTCGAGAGCCAACACCCCTGACGATTTCGCTGCGACGGCCACGTCCTTCGCACCTGGGCTGTTCCAGAACGCGAACGTCTCGTACTTGTCGAACTGGAGCTGCGACAAGCCCTTCAAAGCAGTCGTCAACAGGTTGAACGACTCACTCATATTGGTGACATATGAACCTCTCGCGAGCGACTCACCGGGAGCAGCGGCGGGCCCCGGATCCTGGTTGTACGCCTGCGGGTTCGTCGCTCGATTGTTCCGCATGCCGGGGGAAGTTTCAAGCACCTTGTTGTTGAGGCCGACCGAGTTGAGTCCGACCTCACCGTCAGCTGAACTCATCCCCCGTTGGCCCGAGATCGTCCCGGAGTAGGCGGTCCACAAGGCCTCACCAGTCGCTGCGATGTTCTGCCCCTTCAACCGTGGAATTTCGTTCTCGAGCCGGGCGATCCGCGACATGAACTCGGCCTTGGTCTTATCCAGCGGGGTGACCTGAGCTGGCGCGTCAACGACGCGTTGGATGTGGTTGTCGTTCACTTGCCGGGAAACGGTGCGCTGAGGGCCCGCCGCGCCCTGCTGAATCGTGTGGGTGAGTTCATGGGCCAGCAGCGCCTGACCCGAGCTCGAACTGGCGTCGGGGACGCTGTCGCGAAAGTAGATATCGCTGCCCACAGTGAACGCCCTGGCCTGGATACGACCGTTGAGCTCGGTCGAGGTTGGTCCGGCGTGGACCCGCACAGCGCCAAAATCGGCACCGAATACCGATTCCATCTTCGACCTGGGTTCGTCGGGCAGGGGCGTTCCGCCCGAACGCGACGATTGCAGAAGTCGGGTCGTGTCCGCGTCGAGGTCACCGCCGGCCCGCCCGATCGTGGCGTCGTAAGTTGCGCGTCGGATCCGTCCGACAGCTGCGGCTGGAGCGATGACTGAACCTGTGGAGGAGCGGCTCGATCGTCGTATGCGACCAAACCCGCCCGCATCATCGGTGTCGTGCTTCGCAGCATGAAACGGCGACGCCGAGATCGATCCGATCGTGGCGCCGTAAGTTGCGCGTCGGATCCGTCCGACAGCTGCGGCTGGAGCGATGACTGAACCTGTGGAGGAGCGGCTCGATCGCCGTATGCGACCAAACCCGCCCGCATCATCGGTGTCGTGCTTCGCGGCATGAAACGGCGACGCTGAGATCGATCCGAGCGTGCGCACTGCGAGCGCAGCCATGGCATCGGCCTCCCGCTCGAACGGATCATTGGCCGGGCCGACGACGAGCTTGGCCTGAAGCACGGCATGGCGAGGGCCTCCGCTAGGGAAGTTCGGCGCACGCACAGCACTGCGGGCCGCTAACGGCGCGGATTCGCGCACCGCCGCCTGCGGAACTCGAGGGTGGCGATCCAATCTTTCCGTCATCGTGCACTTCCCTCCACCTTGCCAAGATACCGTCGTCGGGCCGTCGCAAACCCCAGATGAGCCAACCCAAAGGCGGCAGGAAATTCACGAGCCAACCGGCCAGCGACACACCCTCTATGCAAGTCGGAACTTCACCTGAGCGCCATCACTGGAGCGTGATGTAGACCGCTAACACGACGAAAGCGATCGCTATAGCTCGCAGCGCTCTATGTTGTCGAGCTTCACCGGTCCCGACTAGTTCCCAGAACACGACCGTGCTGGCACCAATCTCGACAACACTGTCGAGCCCGACACCGGCGAGCGCTACCGAGTGCGCGTGTAAAGCAGCGATCGCCAAGACGACGATGCCGACGACGTTCCAGCCGAGGGTGGCGTACTCCAGGTGGAAGCCGCGACGGGACAATGTCACGATTGCCCCGGTGGCGCGTCCGGGGTTCTATCGCACCCCATTCCCCGGGCCGAAGCGTCAGCGGTTGGCGCCCGTCGACGACGTTTGCAAGGCGTCGGTCGACTCGGGCAGGTCGAGCACGAGAGTGACGGTCGTGCCAGCGTCGTCGCGTAGGAAATCGACGGAGCTGCACAACGCACGCATGATCTGAATACCGCGACCCCGGTCCTCTGAAGCACCCATACGACTGTCGCGATTCCATCGGCCCTGATCGCGCACGCAGACGATGAGACGGTCGACGTCTCGCGCTGCCTCGACGGTGACGATGCATGAGGCTTCGTGCGAGGAGCCATGCTCGATGGCATTGGCGATGGCCTCGTTGAGGGCTATCACAAAGTCGGAGACCGTGGTCTCCGGTATCCCGAGCGCGTCGAGCCAGTTCTTCAGCGCTCGGCGAGCAGCGGAGAGTCGGGTAATTTGGGCCGGGAAGACGTCGGTGTGCGTGGTCGGCGTCGTGCCGACAACACGTAGCGCCAGAACCACTACATCGTCGTGGCGACCGAGTCCAGTCAACTCTGAGATGAGTCGGTCGACGACGACGGGCGTTGGTAGGTGGGCGGTTCGCGCTCCGATCACTCGAAGCTCTTCGAGTCGATCATCAAGCGGAGTGTCACGCCGTTCAACCAGGCCGTCGGTATAAAAGATCAACAGGTCACCGGGATCGAGCCGGATGTCATCCACCCCGCCCGTTCGTTCGGCGCTGGACGCAGCAAGAGGCCAGGAACGCCCGCCCCAGAGGAATGTAGCGTCGCCGTTGCAGCGCACCAGTATTGGCGGTGGATGGCCAGCCATGAAATAACTGAGGTGACCGTCACCATCCAAGATGCCGCATCCGACTGTGGTGTATGAACCGCCGTGTGACCGCAGCGCCACCGCATCCAACGTGTCTTGCAACTGGTGCAAGGTTTGACCGGAAATGAGCGCCGTGGACAACGCGGTCCGCAGATGACTCATCGCCACCGCAGCCGGCACGCCTGATCCGACCACGTCGCCGACTGCGATTGCGACCCTGTTATTGGCAAGATCGATCACATCGAACCAGTCACCCCCGACGAGCAAGTCGTGGTCTGCCGGGACATAGCGTTGCGCCACCGCAGCGAGCAGTGACCTCGACTCGATCCTCAGCAGTTCTCGTTGCAACGATTCCGCTAGCTGGCGTTCGCGTTCAACAACTGTCGCTTTCATCACCGCGTACCCAACGGCTTCGCCGACACGCTCGAGCGTCGCAATGTCGTCCTTGTCGAACTCGATTCGATCTGGCCACCCGAGACTCAACGACCCGATCGGATCGCCGGAAGCATTGCGTAGCGGTATCGCCACAGTCGCTCCGTACCCGAGCGTTCGGAGGTCATCGGCAATCTGCGAATAGCCCTCTTTTGCGAGTTCTTCGATGTCCGAGAAACACAAGATTCGCTCGGCTCCCACTGCGCGCGCCCCAGGAACCGGGGCGGCACGACTCACTAGGTGGTACTGATCCGCCAACGCACCACGCAAGGAATCGGCTGCGTGCATTCGCAAGAACTCGTTGCCTCTATCGGGAACCGCAATAACCGCACTGATGACCCCGACCGGCCCGAGTGCCTCGACGACGGCCGCAACGACGCTGTCGATTTTGTCCGCCCGGCCGACGCAAGCGCCCACCGACGCAATGACATCTCGTCGAACCTGCTCAAGCCGCGCAGAGCTGCGTTCTCGTGCGCGCTCGAGCCGAAGCTCGACGCGCCGGATCAAGTCGTCAGCTCGGAACGGCTTGAAAAGATAATCGTCAGCGCCTGCACGCAGTCCCTCGTCGGCAGATTCGGAACCTGCCCTGGCCGATAGAAGCACCAACTCGCAATGCATGAGCTCCGGATCCGCCCGGATGCGACGAGTCAGCTCCAAACCGTCAACGCCCGTCATCATCACGTCAGAAATCACCACGTCGGGGTGCCACTGCCGAATGACCATCAACCCCGCCTCGGCGTCGGAAGCGACGGCGACATCGAAGCGCCGCCCGAGAACGTTTCGCAGATGCGTTCGCATGTCGGCGTTGTCATCGATGACGAGCACCCGACTCGTCCCACGATCGAACTCAGTCGGCACATCTACCTCAGCGGCCGACACCCAACCGAGAGACTCGATCACGATGCGATCGAGTGTCGACCGTCGCCTCTCACTGCGAAGCTGTACCGCAGCGGGGGCGCCCGGACGAACGTGACGGCTGTTGAACGGAATGAGGACGCTGAACGTCGTACCGACGGCCAGTTCACTGTCCACCACCACTGTGCCCGAATGCATCTCCACCAAGGCCTTCACCATCGCAAGGCCGATACCGGTGCCCTCGGCGGAACGCCCGCCCGAACCGCTCACTCGATGAAACCGGTCGAAAACCTTCGGGATCTCAGCTGACGAAATGCCGATGCCGGTGTCGGTGACACGCAGCATCACCATGTCGTTCACCCGGTTGATGCTCACGGTGACCAAACCGTCGTAACAATACTTCAACGCGTTGGCGACGAGGTTCGAAACGATCGTCTCCCACATCGTCGCGTCAAGCCAGACCGGTTCCGTAACGTCGTCGAGCTCCACCCGCAGATCGAGATTTGCCGCCGCGAAGGCGCCCTCGAACAGCGACAACACACGTGCGGTCAGCGCTCCCACATCGACCGGTTCGAATTGTGCCTCCATTAGGCCGCTCTCGATACGAGCCGTGTCGAGCAGCGCGTCAACCAGCCCCTGCAACCGCCGCCCGTTGCGCTCGGCAATTTCAAGCTGAGCTCGGTGCTCATCTGCCAGCTCGCCGGCCAGGACAGCGTGAACCGGTTCGAGTACGAGCGTCAATGGTGTACGTAGCTCGTGGCTCACGTTCTGGAAAAAGTTGGTTTTGGCCGCATCGAGCTCTGCGAGCGCATCCACCCGCCGGCGTTCGGCCTCGTATGCGCGCGCCACGCTGACAGCACTCATCACCTGGGACGCGAGTACCGCCAAGAACGAACGGAAACCGTCGTCGAGCGGCCGACGAACACTCGGCCGAACCACCAGTATTCCAAACGGATCGCGCCCCCCGGAATCGAACAGCGGCCACGACACGAGCTCGCTGTCGTCACTCATATCAAGACGGTCCCTGTAGACCAACCGATGCAACTGCGTCGATGAATCCGGTGCGCCGAGAATCATGCGAGTTGCGTCACCGCTCAAGGCGCTCCTCGCATCCGTGCCGTTCGAGGTCGCGGCCCTGAGCGACGCCGTACCGTCAGACCCGAGCTCATAGATCAGCGCCTCAGTGACGTCCTCTGCGTGCAGATCGAACGTAGCAACGGCCGCCGCCACGACCTCGTCGACTGTCAACGCCGGAAGTAACGCCTCACTCATCGCGCGCTGCACACCGTGCCGCCGTTCGGACACAACACGATCGGTCGTCTCGACGACTGCCGCGAACACTCCTGCGACCTGACCCTCATCGACAAACGGACTGTACGAAAACGTAAAGTAGGTTTCCTCCTCGAATCCTGACCGCACCATGATCAGCCGAAGGTCCTCAGCGAAGGTCGACGCCGTCTCGTGCATCACCGAAGCGGTCAGCGGCCCGAGAGTGTCCCAAACTTCAGCCCAAACCTCGGCCGCAGGCTGACCCAGCGCACCAGGATGCTTGTCGCCGAGCAGCTCACGGTAGGCCTCGTTGTACACGTGCAGTAGGTCCCGCCCCGCCCACACGAACATCGGGAACCTAGACGCCAGGATTAACCGCACGAGCGAGCGAAAGCTGCTGGTCCAACCCTCACTCGGCCCGATCGACGTCGATGACCAGTCAAAATCGGCGACGAATTCGCCCATTTCCCCACCAACGACACGAAACTGCTCCGCCGACCTGTTTGCATCAACCAACGAATCGTCGCCCGTCAGGAAGTCGTCGACGCTGAACCCGTTTTGGAGACGGCTCACGAAGGATCAATCCAAACAATCGGGAACTGCTCGGAGACGGCACAAAGCTCGAGAATTCGCCGCACCGAACCGGTACTCGCCACCAACAATCGAACCTCCGAACCGGCAGCTTCCAAACGCCGCAACCCCTGCGTCAGCGCCCGCACACCGGCGCTGTCCATGAACCGGCACGTCGATAGATCAACAACGGTCACAGGAGCAACCAACTCCCCCTCCCGCATCGCCTCCATGAGCTGATCTGCATTGGTCGCGTCGATCTCGCCCCCGACCACTACGACACGCTCAGAAACCTGATCGCGCACCCGAACGTCCAGAACCGTCGACCCATCCCCGGTACTTGGCTGGCCCGTCATCCGGGGGAGTATAGGAGACGGTTGTGACGAGAATCCACATCAACACGTCCGACCCTCTTCGACGTGTGAGCCGTGCGGAACTGAGGCTGGCGACTGGCTCGAGGCTCTGCTGGGTCTCTCGGAAATCATGCCGCACCGCTCTATCAGCGGCGGAAGGTCGCGTGCGCGATTTTGGCCGTTCGACTGCGCCGCTTCACCAAGACTACGAGGATGATCTGTTGATGGGCCTGGCTGCCCGATGCCCAGTTCCGCTACTCTGAACGACTTCGCCGCCAGGCTTCATCGGCGATGATCAGCTGGCGATGAGTGTCTAGATCGTAGATCACGACCATCACAGAATTATTAACAGCTTCAAATACAGGCACTGCTCAATGCGGGACCGTCTCGTATAAACGGCTTTAAATACAGCGAGCAGAGGCGCGACTGTTGACCGGCTTCAGTTTTGCAGCATGCTTGGCGCGGGTAAGTCCTATTGTGTGGCACCGGTGTGCTCGAATAGCCGGGTAGGCGAGTGTTGACCCCGGAACTCGACGGTGCGCTCGATGTTGCGTTGACCCAGTTGGAGGAGGTGCTGCAGTGGTTGTGCGCCGAATCCGACGACGACGACAGCGTTGGGGAGCGGTGGTGGAGTCCGCCACGGGGTCTTGAGGGGCGTCCGGGACACGATGTCGCCGTGATTGGGGCAGGCGGTGTGGTTAATTAACCAGGGCCTTGATGTCGCACCATCTCGACGGAGATCCGCTGACCACTGACGAATGATTGATGCTCGCCTATCGAACGATCTCGACGACCTGCGAGGTTTCATCTCAATTCGTTGGGCTTCCCGTTTGGCTGGCGACGTGCACGGCAAAGGGTGCACGGGTCCTGGAGCGCGCCGCCGTTGACGAGGTGGGCCAACGGGTCGCTGGTTGGAAGCAGATCGAGCAGGGCGCGTTCCGATCCTTGCGAGCGTCGCCTGAGTCAGTCGAGGGCTCCGCATCTGCCGAAGCGCTCCAGACGTTCGAAGCGGATGAACTTCTGCAACGAAGCTGCGCCGCCCCGCGTCTTGCCCGCGTGCCCACCCGTGCCGCTCGGTGCCAATCTCAATGCAGAAGCCCTCTACCAGCATATTCCCGTGCCGTCCGATGCCAGTTGACGACCACAAATGCCCCTTGACCGACCTTGAGCGACACGGCGACTCGGGTCACAGACAATCTTGGAAAACCTGTAACAACGTCGGCTGCTCAAACGATCTATTTGATGTGTTCGACGATCCCGACGATTCGACTACAGCCGGTTGGGCTGACGCGTCACCGAACGACGACTCAACTGAAGCGTTGCTGGCGAGGACTCGAGCACCGGGTACGCACGAGGAATTGATGGCGGAGACGACCGTGGTGAGCATGATGGCCTCGGTCATCGCGGAGCCATCGACGAATGTGAGCGCCTTGGCGTCACCAGCTGCACGCGGACGTTTGCGCCACGAAAGCGTTGACGAAGCTCGCAGTGGTCGCTGCAGGCGTGGTAGTGGGAACGTCGGCGGCAACTGCGACGGGTCACTTGCCAGACGGTGCCCAGTCCGCTCTGGCGCGCGTGACTGCTCATATCGGTATTCACCTCACCGATCCGAATCTTGCGGTCCCGTCGACTATCCCGCCTGCAAGGACTGGCCCACTCCCTGTCGGGGCGAACAATGACCAGGTGAGCACCGAGGGTCCAGCCGAGCCGGAGGCCGAGGCGATCCCACAGCCCGGAGTGTTGGCCACACTGCCGGCCACCACGCCAGCCAGCAGTGCGATAACGGTGTCGATTCCCGATTCACTTCACGTCCCGACTTCGGAGCCGACGTCAACGACCGCGCCTCGCGGTCCGGACGCCAACGGTTCGGCGAAGCACGGCCTGTGCAACGCCTGGCGGGCTCATCAATCCAACGGGACCGCCGTCGATTCGGTGGCGATGCGCAACCTCGAGGCAACCGCCGCTGCCGCTGGTGAAACGGTCGAAGCCTTCTGCGATGACCCGGCAGCACCGGCAGCACCGGCATCGACCGATGCCGAGACCGCCACCACCGCCGATGCAAAAAATGACCAGTCGAAACCTACGAAACCCGACATGCCGGGGCAATCGGACACGGTCGGTGAAAAGAATGACAAGGGTGTTTCGCCGACGTCCTCCGACCTCGCCAGTGGTACCGCCGGCCAGAGAAGAAATGAGAAAATAAAAGGCAAGTAGATCGCTATGAATGAATTCCTCAATCGTCGTTTCATCGCGTCGGTTTAGACAAGTGCAGAATCATAAATGTACATATCATTCCTCCCCATGATCGCTTGAATTCTTGACCATCAGCTCCACAGCAGATAGCCCCTGATCCTGCTCAGAAGCAGCATCCAAAAATTTTGACGATTCCCGAGCAGACCTGTGAGGTGTACGAGCGATGCTGAGCGTATGCATCAACCCCAAGTCAAACTCGACAATGGACGGTCGCTTGTAGGTCAGCGGCTCTCGGTCCGGAGATTTTTTTCATTCCACGTTTGACATAGCCGAAAACCGGATAGTCGAGAACGAGCATTGCGAAGATTGTTTTCATCCTCTCCGCTACCCGAAGGAGTACTCATGCTTGGTTTCATTTTGTACATGATCGTTATTGGCCTGATCGCCGGGTTCATTGCCCGTGCGCTGGTCCCTGGCAAGGATGCGTTATCTGTTCCCGGGACGATTCTGTTGGGAATCGTCGGTTCGTTCATCGGCGGCTTCCTCGGATACGTCATCACGCACCACAACGCCTCGGACGGGGCCTTTCAGGCGTCCGGCATCATCGGGTCCGTCATCGGCGCGGTCCTTGCGCTGCTCGTCTACCGTGCGGCCACCGGTCGCCGCCACGTGTTGTGAGGGCTGATCAGATGTCGATCCAACCAGAACCACTCGTGACGCCCGCCAACCCCGCTGAACCGGCGGTCGACCAGTACGGCAGACCCGTCGCAGTACAGCCCGTCGAGCCCGTCCTTCCCGTCCAACACGTGGTCGTCGACCCCGTCCCGGCTCAGCGAATTGTCGTCCAACAACCCATTCATCGCCAGGTCGCGACGTCCTACGGACAGCGATTTGCACCGGACTCGATCGTTGTGGCGATCATCGGTCTCGTCTTGATGATCGCCGGTCTCGTCGCTGTCGCCCGTGCGGGAACCGACGGGCCGATGAGTTCTCCGGTTGTGAAGGTGTTCGGCTTCACGCACACGGCCACGCTCGGGTTCATCGAGATCGGCATCGGGCTGTTGCTGCTGATCTGCGCTGCGGCGACGACGCGCTCAGGCGCGATCTTCTTCGGCCTCATACTCGGCGTTGGCGGGATCGTCGGCGCCGTACAGACGAAGTCGTTTCACAAGACGCTCGCCCTGCAATCAGGCCTGGCGTGGTTGATGGTGGTCGCAGCCGTCGTCGTTGTCCTGGTGAGCCTGCTGATGCCCAGGATCTCGACTCGTACGACACGACTCGAATCGATCTAGCGATTGCGTGACCGAGCCCGTTTTTGCAGGGTTGGCGATTCCTCCCGACCGCCAACCCTGCGGCGACGCACCGTTACCACCGACATGATGCTGAGCCACGGATACGAGCAGAGCCGATGCCCGCGTTGATCCTCGGACCGATGCTGCGCCATGTCACTGCGACGTCGGCGACGATCTGGATGGAGACCGACAGTCGTTGCACCGTCACCGTGCTCGACACAGAGGCCGAAACCTTTTGTGTCTCCGGCCACCACTACGCGCTCGTGATCGTGCGCCAGCTCGAGCCCGGGTTGGCAACGGAATACGAAGTGGCCCTCGACGGCGAGCGGTGCTGGCCACCAGACGACAGCACACTCCCGCCAAGCCGGATACGAACCCCGGGGCCGGGTGCCCCGGTGCAAATAGTCTTCGGGTCCTGTCGGACCGCAGCGCCACACGGAGCCCCATGGTCGTTGGAGCTGGCCCTCGACAGTCGCGGCAGGGGCGTCGACGCGCTGTACACCTACGCGTTGGAGATGATCGGCAAACCCGTCGAGCAGTGGCCAGCATTGGCCGTGTTCCTCGGCGACCAGATCTACGCAGATGACTCCTCACCGAAAACACGCGTGCGCATCGCTGAAGAACGAGCACCGTCGCCAAGCAACGCCGACGACACACTGCCACCTGAGCTCGTCGGCGGTTTCGAGGAATTCACCTGGCTATATCATGAATCATGGTCACCGCCGATCGAACGCTGGTTCTTCGCAAACGTGCCTTCGGTGATGATTTTCGACGACCACGAGATGATCGACGACTGGAACATCTCCGCCGCGTGGGTGACCAAGATCCGCCGGCAACGCTGGTGGCAGGACCATGTCACCGGCGGACTGATGACCTATTGGCTCTACCAACACCTCGGCAATCTCAGCCCAGAAACCATCGCCGAGGAAGGCCTCCTGGCGAAAATCGCTGAGGTCGACGACGGCGAAGCCATCTTGCGTGAATGGGCAATGCAGACAGAGGAGTTCACCCCGGTCGCTGGCGGCTACCGGTTCAATTTCGTGCGCGATATCGGTCGCGTGCGCCTCGTGATGATCGATGCCCGCAACGGCCGGGTGCTCGAGTCCGGCAAGCGACAAATCGTCGACGACAGCGAATGGCGATGGGTCCTCGATGCCTGCACAGTCGACGTCGACCATCTGCTCATCGCCAGCTCCCTCCCGGTATTCGTCCCAGGGGGACTCCACGACCTGCAAGTGTGGAGCGAAGCAATCTGTGATGGCGCATGGCGTACGCCAGGGCGAAAACTCGGGGAGTGGCTCCGGGTCAAAGCTGACTTGGAGGACTGGCCGGCGTTCCTCCTGTCATTCGAAGCGTTCGTTGCGATGCTCAGAGCTCTCGGACGGGCGTCACGCACCGACGCCCCAGCCACCATCTCGATACTGTCCGGCGACATCCACTTTGCCTACGCCGCCGAGATCATCTTCCCGGACACTGCGATGACGAGCAAAGTCCATCAGCTCGTCAATTCACCGATCCGCAACGCCCTCACCCCGCCCGAACGCACCGCCATGAAGCTCGGAACCTCGCGCTTCGCAACGGGACTCGGCCGACTCCTGCGGCGCAGTGTCCATCGCCAACGCACGTCGCTGCAGTGGAAAATGGACCGCGGTCCAGTGTTCGCAAATTGCCTCGGCACGATCACCTTCGACGGCAGACAGGCAAAGCTTCTCGTTCAACAGACGAGGCCATACGACGATCAAGGCGATGCAGCGTTCGAGATAGCGATTGACGCCGACCTCCTCCTCGGCACCCACAACGTCCCGGCCGAGCAACTCGACACAGCGCTGCGACCCGTGAGCGGGGCACGCTCATGAGCGACGCAACAGCGATTCCCGCAGCCCATAGCCGTGTCGTCGGGGACCGGTACCGATTGACGAGGCGCCTCGCGGTCGGCGGCATGGGAGAAGTTTGGGTCGCCATCGACGAGCTCCTCGACCGGAGGGTCGCGGTGAAAATCCTGCGCGAGGAATTTCTCGAGACCCCACTGTTTCTCGCCAGGTTCCGCGCAGAAGCGAAACACACCGCTTCACTGACCCATCCAGGCGTCGCCCAGATCTTCGACTATGGCGAGGAGCACATCAACGGCCGATGCACTGCCTACCTGGTGATGGAACTCGTCGACGGGCCAGCGCTTTCGGATTTGCTCGCCGCTCGTGGGCCGCTGCCGATTCCGACGACGATCGACTGGCTCGCCCAGGCCGCTGAGGCGCTCGGTGCCGCCCACCGCATCGGTGTTGTCCACCGCGACGTCAAACCAGGCAACGTGCTCGTCGACGGCGACACCATCAAAATCACCGACTTCGGCATCGCCAGAGCAATGAATTCGGTGCCACTCACCGACGCCGGCCAGATCGTCGGCACCGCCCGCTACATGTCTCCCGAGCAGGCCACCGGCAGCGAGGCGACTCCCGCGAGCGACGTCTACTCGCTCGGGATCGTCGGCTACGAAATGCTCACCGGGCAACCACCGTTCACCGTTGGCAACGCCGTCGCCATCGCCCGCGCCCACCTGCAGCAACAACCACCCGCTCTCCCCCAGCACGTACCACCAGCGCTCCGCGAACTCCTTGCTCGCGCCCTTGCCAAAGACCCGACACGTCGCCCAGCCGACGCCGACGCCTTCGCCCGGGAGCTCCGCTCGTTCCAAAAACCCGCAACCCAAGACAGGGTCGGCGCGCTGGCAGACCAGGCAGCCATTTCATCAGGGTCCGTGCACGCCAGCGCCGGCACGATGGTGTTCGGGGCGGCACCAACACGCACCAGGATCTTCGATCACGACCTCACCATTGTTGCACCGCCATCGCTGCCGGTCAACGCGATCGTCGCCGACCATCACGCCACCAAACGTTCGCACCGCACCCTCGTCACCGTGACCATCGTCATCGCTGCGTGCATTGTTCTGCTCGCGGTCACGCACTCCAGCACGAGCAGGCGACAGGACCTCGTGCCGGCAACAGGCCCCTCGGTACAACGCCCGGGCGCGAGCACAGCACCGGACACCACTCTTGCGCAACCGTCGATCGTCGTCGTCGATCCAGCTACCTACCTCGGCATGCCGGTTGAACAAGCCAGACAAGCACTGCGTGCCGTCGGCTTCAACGTCGCCGCTCTTCCCGCTTCGGTAGACAACACAGCTGTCGTTGCCGGCGTCGCACCAAGCGGGCCGCTGCCACGCGGGTCGACCGTAACTCTCACCGTGACGACTGCAACCACGCAGCCAGCGGCCCCGAGCACAACGTCACCGGCACCCACCCGGAGCAAGGGAAACTCGAATGGGAACGGCAAGGGGAAGGGCAAATGATCCAACGCCGACAAGGTTCCCATTTCCCGCCGCCCGGACAGCGAGAAGAGGACGCACGCGATCGACAAGGGCCGCGTAGTCCCAGCCGTCGCGCCCCGGTACGTGGGCCGGTCGATCAACCGCACTGGGAGCCCCGACCGGCCTACGCCGCTCTCGACCGTTATGCAACAACACCGAACGAAGGAACGTGATGGATCCGGTATTCGACCCCTCTGCGCCGACTGCGATACAGCCCATCGTCGGTGCAGCGCAGCGTGACACCGAACCCGCCAGCCCATGGCCAGCCGGCGACGTCATCCGAGATGTCTACGAATCTGACGTCCCTCTTGCTGTCAGCGCCGTCCCTGTCCGCCCGCTGGCCCCCGTCCCCATAGGCCGCCAGCCCCTCTGGCCGTTCGTCGCCGCCGCCGTCGTACTCGCACTCGTCCTCGGTGGCATCGCCGGATTCCTCATCGGCAACTCCCATACCAATGTCAACGCGGTTGCGGTCGCGACTTCATCACCACCGGCCGTCCCCAGCACGACCGCCGCCACCACTGCGCCTGTTGTGTCGCAGGCCCCGAAAGCCTCGGTCGAGGCGACGAGCGCCCCAGCAGCGACACCAGCCGACGAGGCAACCGTCGTGAACAAGACGTTTGACAACCTGCTCGCCCAAACACAAAACGCTGGTGCGTTCTCGACCCCGAGCCGCTACCCCCAACTCGACCGGATCATCGCCATCCAGACCTCCAAAGAGACCGCAACCCTCCGAGCTCAGGTCGCCGCACTGACCGCCTCACAGACACAAGCGACCGACCAGGCGAGTGCGATGCAAACCCAACTGGCAGCGGCACAGGCATCACTCGCCGATGCCCAGAAACAACGTGACGACCTCACCGCCCAACTTGCACAATCCACCACGTCGGCATCGGACCTGCAACAACAGATCGCCGCACGAGACCAGCAAATTGCTGCGTTGCAGGGGGCTGCCGCAACATCGAAATCCGCGCTGGACACCGCCAACGCTGCGCTGGCGAAAGCCAAGACGGACCTCGATACCACCAAGGCTCAACTCACAACGGCAACGGATACGCTCAGGAAGCTCAACCCCCAACCGCTCGCAAGTTACGTCAACGGTGACGCCGCCAAGGCACGCAGTGGCGCTTCCACGAACGGCTGGACCATCGTCGAGAAGGCCACCGGCAACTCAGCCGTCGCCGCAGGAACCGTCACAGCTCAACTACCTGCTCCAGGAACGACCATGGTGTCCGGATCGGTGCTCTACGTGGAAGTTGCGGTCAAGCCCGCCGGATGAGAGTCGTCAGACCCGTCAGCAATGATTTGCCTGTGCAGTGTGCCGGTGCGACGAATGTTTTCGGGGGTGGTGGTGGGGTGTTGTCAGGCTGGTTCGAGTCGGCGGTGGGTGAACGTCGAGATGCAGAAGGTGCCGTATGCGGCGAAACCGACGGCGACGACGACAACGACGACAACACCCCATGTCTGGGTGGCGAGCCGGCAGGGATCGTAGACCCGATCCGCAGCAGCCCGATCACTCGTTGAATCGCATCGTGCCATCGGCGGGCACCAGCGGATCTGGTCCGCCTCTGAGAACAGCGTGTGAGAGGCTGAGTTCGAACGTGTGCGTATCAGGAGGAGTCAGCGTGACTCGGGTGGTCATTGCGGGAGCTGGATTCGCAGGATTGGCGAGTGCGCTGTTCTTGGCGCGCCGTGGCCATTCCGTGACTCTGGTCGAACGCGATGCAGCTCCCCCGGATGGCACACCAGCTGATGATGTCGCCGATTGGGCACACCCAGGAGCGCCCCAGGCCCGCCAATCGCATGCCCTGCTCGGGCGGGCGCGACGGGTGCTCGTCGATGAGGCCCCCGACGTGGTCGCGGCGCTGCTGTCCCGCGGCGTGCGCGAGATTCCCGTCGTGGTCGGTGCGGGCTTCCTCGACGGTGAACGGATGCTGTTGAGCCGACGTCTCGTCGCTGAAGCCGAGCTCCGAAGGATCGTGGCCCGAGAGCCTGGCGTCAGATTGCTGGCCGGTGAGGCGGTGGTCGGTCTCCAGGTGTCGTGGGCCGGTGACGTGCCAGTGGTGACCGGTGCACAACTGCTCTCGGGTGCCGTCGTGGTTGCAGATCTGGTTGTCGATGCCAGTGGGCGCCGCTCTGGACTGGCCGACTGGTTCGCCCGAGCCAGGCTGGAGTCGCCGGTTGACGAGCGCCAGGACTGCGGGTTCTTCTACCTCACCCGGTATTACCGTGTGCGGCCTGGTTGCGAGACACCGGTCAGCAAAATCCCTGCGTCGATCTCGCTCGACTACGCAACAGTGTTCGCGCTCGGCGCAGACAACAACACGTTTTCTTTGACCGTGACCTTGTCAGTCAACGATCCGTATCGCAAAGCCCTCCGAGACCCGGCCGTCTTCGAGGCCGTTCTCCGGGCCGTACCGCACTCCGCGCCATGGATTCAAGCAGGTGAGCCGATCAGTGACATCTCGATGATGTCGCGCATCGAGAACCGGCGCCGCCGCCTGACCACCGGCACCGGCCCGATCGTCGGTGGGATCGTGGCCATCGGTGACGCAGCACTTCACACCAATCCGACGCTCGGACGTGGAATCTCGATGGGGCTGTTGCATGCCCAACACCTCGCCGAGGTTGCTCATCTGGCGACGGACGATGCGGTCGGTTTTGCCGAACGTTTCTCGAACTGGACCGACGACCACCTCGGCATCTGGTACGACACGCAGGTCGCTGCGGATGCCAATGCGCTCGAACGGCTCGCCGCGGGCCTCCTTGGGAAGCGTGTCGCACCCGCAGACGACGCATCGGCGCGGTTCGCCACTGCCGCCTTCGTTTGTGCGCAGCACGACGAAGTCGTGGGCATCGCCGTTGCCAAGATCGTTCATCTGTTCGCCTCCCCTCGCGAAGCATTCGCCGATCCCCTCGTCGTCTCCAGGGTCACCGAGTTCCTCAGCAGCGGAGTGTCGCTCGAACGGCCGATCGACGTCCCGAGCCGAGCAGCCTTCGAATTGCTGGCGAGTCGGTCCAGATCCACACCAGCGCCCATCGTCGGGCTCAGATCGGCGTCACCACGATACGACGGCTAGCAGCGAGCGTTTCGGGGTAAAGCCCATCCATGGATGCGATCACCCTTCTCAAGAATGACCACAAGGCCGTCGAGCAACTGTTCAGGCGCTTCGAGAAGGCCGGTGACAATGCCTTCGTCGACAAGCGCGAGATTGTCGACCGGATCATCGAGGAACTGTCAGTCCACGCGGCGATCGAGGAGCAGCTCTTCTACCCGGTCGCTCGCGCCACCGTTCCCGGTACGGAGGACATCGCCCTCGAAAGTCTCGAAGAACACCACATCGTGAAATGGGTGCTGTCCGAACTCGTCGACCTCGACCCCGCAGCAGAACGGTTCGACGCCAAGGTCACCGTGCTGATCGAGAATGTTCGCCACCACGTCGAGGAGGAGGAAACCGAGTTCTTCCCGAAGGTTCGGGCGGAGCTCGGTCGCAAAGCCCTGTCCGATCTCGGCGAGGCACTCGCCGGTGCGAAGAACGCGGCGCCGACGCATCCGCACCCACGGGCACCGGACACGCATCCCGGTAACGCCGTCGTCGGGACCATCGCCGGTGTGATCGATCGTGTCGGCGACAACCTCAGCGGCATCGCCCAGGGCGGCGTCTCCGCAGCGCAGGACCTGATAGCGACGCTGCTGCACACGAAGAAGCCGAAGACCTCACCGACTGGTTCGACCGCTGCACGAACGAAGGCCACGTCGTTGCGCAGCGCAGCGGCGACGGCGACGGCCGGCGTCCAGGAGACGGCGAGCAGCACCAGGAGCGGCGCCACGAGGACTGCGCGAGCAGCGTCGGCCGGGACCAAGGGAACGATCACCTCCGCCAAGCGGGCCGCTGGAGCCACTGCGACCAGCGCACGGCGCGCCGCCACCAGCACAGCGAAAACGGCGAAGACCGCGACGAAGCAGACGGTGTCCACGGCCAAGCGAGCAGCGGCGAAAACCGCCGCTGCCGTCAAGCAGGCCCGATGACGACAACCGATCGATCGGGCGCAACGACTGTCGGCATGGCACACCGCAAGCATCGCCCGGTGCGCATCGCCGCTCTTGCCAACCCTGAACAACTGCGTAACCGCTCGTGGGCCCATCGGTGCAAGAAGATGGTCGCAAGGGCGGAATTTGGGATGGCCGATTCGTAGTTCTACAGTCTGGTTCCATCTCATTCGCAGGGAGCTGGTGGAAATCCATCGGATCGCAGATCTGTCCGCCAGACTCGACTGATGCCGGCATCTGTGACGCCTCGAGACGTCACGGATGCGGGCCGACGTGGCGACCGCCAAACAGCGACGTCGAGATGAACACCCGACAGGATTGCCGATGAGCACCAACTCGCACCAACCATGGACATCGGGCATTCACGGATCGTCGCGGCGGTCCAGGCGCAGACGACCCGTGCCGCTGCGCTCGGTCGTGGCCATCGCTATCGTCGTTGCTCTCGTTGCCGGCACCATTGGCTACTTGATCGGCCACCGCACGCCCACAGTCGGCAAGTCCACGACAAGCGCACTCCCGACGACGGCGACGTCACTGTCTCCACCCAGTCAGGCGACCGCCACGATTGCGGCACTGGCTGACATCGACCGCAGCCAGACGGTGGTTGTGGTGGCCAACGGGTCCGGCGTCAAGGGTGCCGCCGCAGCAGCGACGAAAGGCCTCGACACACTGGGCTACAAGACGCTGCCAGCTGCAAACATCAGCGGCACAGCGACGATCGCTATCTCCAAGGTTTTCTATGCTGCGGGTGGCGAGACCGCAGCCGCCCACGTCGTCAGCGAACTACATCTCACGAACATAGTGGCCTCGCCGATCCCTGCGGCCTTGACGGAGATCCCCGTGCCGTCCGCCAGCCGCAAGAACGCAATCGTCGTCGTGATCATCGGAACCGACCTCGCCTCCTCGATCGCCGGAACGCCACCTCCGACAGGCGCAACGACCACGGTGGCCGGATCACCGAAAGCGACGCTTGGATCTGCACCATCAGCCACTGGTGCCACAACGACGGTCGCAGGGACACCGCTGACGACCTAACTCCGATTTGCCAGCGGGCACTGAGCAGCTCTCATTTCCGGGTGATAGCTCTGTTTTTTTCTCGGGCGAACGGTGCTGCCGGAGCGAACGACGTTTTCGAACGTCGGTTTGCGGGTACAAGCGAGGTGTGTACATCGGAATCGGAACGCTGATCGTCATCATCATTGTGATTTTGATCCTTCGACGTTGACCAAGCGGGACGAAACCTGAGCAACGGATTCGGTCAGCGCCTCTCCTCGCTCCGCTCAACACGCTCACTCCTCGCTCCGCTCGCTATGGTCCGTCGGTGCGAGCGCTTGTGCTGGGTGGGAATCGTTATATCGGCCTCAACCTCGTGGCTGAACTGGTGCGGCAGGGGCATGACGTCACAGTCGTCAACAGCCACGCCGTACCGATGCCGGCCGGCGTTCGACGCCTGTACGCAGACCGTCAGGTACCGGGGGAACTGATCGACGTGATCAGCGAACACCGAGACGCCTTCGACATTGTCTACGACAACACGGCGTACCACGTCACCGATCTGCGGCCGCTCGTCGAACTGTTCACCGACAGGGTGGCGCAGTTCGTCTTCACGAGTACTGCCGCCGTCTACCGGCGCAGCTTTGTCCAACCGATCGGCGAGACGTTCGCCCGTCATCCGGCCGGCAGCGACGATCCGCGCAAGGCCTACGGGGTCGCAAAGGTGGAGTGTGAGGACTACCTACTCGGCATCGGAGCGTCGCTCCCGGTGACCGTACTGCGAGTCGGTCACACGATCGGGCCGAGGAGTCCGCTGGTCACGCGTGAGCCGATCTACTTCGCCAGGCTCGAGCAGGGACGCCCGATCCCGATCCCCGGTGAAGGCTTTCCGTTCGTCCAACTCGTCCACGTTGCCGATGTCGCCAGGGCGATGGTGGCTGTCGCCGGCAACGACCGCACAAACGGTCAGGTCTACAACATCAACGGATCGGAACTTACGAGCGTCTTCGGATGCGTCACCCTAATGGCCAGAGTCGTCGGCGTGCAGCCGAACATCGTGCAGGTGCCGCTGGACCTCGCCAGGCGCTCCACGACGCCGCTCGTCCACTGGGGGGAGGGACTGGTCGGCGGGGCGATGTACTCGATCGACAAGGCAACCGCCGAGCTCGACTGGCGACCGCAGTTCGGGTTACTGGACGGCTATCGCGATTCCTACGAATGGTTCAAGACGGAGGGACGGGACCGTTACGTCTTCGACTTCACGGCCGACGACGAGATCCTCGCCCAAATCGCCGTCTGACCCACCGGGTGCTTGCCCACTCAGGCTGTGAACCCTCCGTCGACGACCAACACGATGCCGGTCACGAACGAGGCGGCATCGGACGCCAGGAACAGCGCCGGTCCGACGATTTCGGACGGGTCAGCGACGCGCCCGAGCGGTGTCGCCGAGGCGATCCTGTCGATCGTCGTGTCGTCGAACGCCTTCTGCACCATGTCCGTCCGGAACGTTCCCGGAGATATCGCGTTGACCCTGACGCCTTCGGCCGCAAGATCGCGAGCGAGCGACCGGGTGACCTGCGCCAGTGCCGCTTTGACCGGCGGGTACAGGTAGCGGCCGGGGCTGGCGGCGGATGCGGCGATCGAGACGATGTTGATGATCGAGCCGTGGCCGCTTGCCGCCAGCGACGGTCGTGCCGCCTGCACGAGCAGCAACGGCCCGAGCAGATTCGTCCCGAAGGCCCCCATGAACGTTGCCGAATCGACGCTGTCGATGCCGCGATCGAGCACCGTGGCGGCGTTGTTCACCACCACATCGATGCGTCCGAATCGTTCGATCGTCGATGCGACCAGCGCCGCAACCTCCTCCGGTTCCTGCATCCGCACCGCAGCGGCAACAGCACCACCGCCGTCGGCTGCAATCTCGTCGACAACGAGTTGACAGGCGTCGAGGCGGCGACTGGCGACCACGACGGATGCGCCGGCCTGTGCCAGTCCGATTGCCATCGCCCGCCCGAGACCGCGCGACGCCCCTGACACAATCGCCACCCGGTCGGACAGATCGAACAGTGGTTCCAAGCGCTTGTGCATGCCCCAGAAGTCCACACTACGCGCAGGTTCAGCGTCAAAGCGGCGATGAAAGAACGGCTCGGCAGTGCCTCCCAGCATCGGCGCGCCTCATTTTACGAATCGGAGGTAAACAAATCTGCCGACGGCCGTTCCTCCAGATAGGGTCACTGCGCGCGCCGTATGGTGACGCAGCTCTACGAAGGAACGTAATGACAACAGGAACTGTCAAGTTTTTCAATGCCGAAAAGGGTTTTGGCTTCATCTCGCGCTCAGATGGTGCCGACGTGTTCGTGCATTTCTCCAACATCGAAGGCTCCGGCTACAAGTCGCTACAAGAGGGCGATGCCGTCGAGTTCGAAGTTGCTCCCGGTCGCAAAGGCGAAGAGGCCCAAAAGGTCCGCGTCATCTGATCGTATTCTTTCGTAGATCGGCGATGGCCAAGGTCGTCAGCGACTGCTACGAGAGCATACGGAGTGAACGCTTCGTCCTGCTGGCAATGCCTAGCGCACTGCCAGCAGGTCGAGGACATGGCCTCGTAGACGGTCGATTCCAGCACCTGTCGAGGCGCTGACCCAAAATATGTCGTCTTCCTCGAGGTGGCATGCCTTGGCTACTTGCTGACGGCGGCCCGATCTCTTCGACGGCCTCACCTTATCCACCTTCGTGGCGACGACGACACACGGCAAGCTGTTGTCGAACATCCAGTCGAGTGTCTGGACATCCAACTTTGTCGGCCCGACTTCGCCGTCGACCAGCACGAATACCATCTGCAGCGACGGTCTCTCGAGAAGATAGCCCTCGATCATCGCTTGCCATTTCGCCTTCTCGCGGGTCGGGACTGCCGCGTAGCCGTAACCGGGTAGATCGACAACGGTCGCTCCGCTCGGCAGGACGAAGAGGTTGATCATCTGCGTGCGCCCCGGTGTTTTCGAGACGAGTGCCAACTGCTTGCGATTCGCCAGTGCGTTGATCAGCGATGACTTTCCCACGTTCGACCGACCGACAAAGGCGACTTCGGATTTCGATGCCGGTAGATCGCTGACCTTCGGTGCCGATTTCACGAAGCTGAGGGCGAGCGGCGGTGCGGACATCGCAGCCAGGCTATGCCCGGCACGGGGCCAGCGATTCAGGCACTGCTACCGTGCCGGAGAACGTGGCATGCCGGCCGACAATGTCACCCGCCAGCCGAAGGAGACGACGACATGAGCGTGCGTGCAACCGCCATGGATCTGCTCGCCGAACACGACGCGCTCGATCAGCTCCTCGCCCCGTTGGCCGCACCGCAATGGCAATTCGCTACGCCGAGTCCAGGGTGGACAGTCGCCGATCAGATCGGCCATCTTGCATACTTCGACGATGCTGCGGTCATGGCGATCACCGATCCGCAGAAATTCAAGGATGAGCGCGACGAACTCAACCGCAGCGGCCGGTCCGATCCTGGTGGCTACGACGACATGACACTCGCCGCCTATCGAGCCATGAGCTCGCCGACGCTGCTCGCATCGTGGAGGGACGGTCGCGCCGCCTTGATCGACGCGGCCGCCGGACTCGACGATACGAGCCGCGTCGATTGGTACGGGCCCTCGATGTCGGCACGTTCGTTCCTCACCGCACGTCAGATGGAAACCTGGGCACACGGTCAGGACATCGTGGACACCGTCGGCGGCCACCGGGTCCCGACGGACCGACTGCGGAACATCGCCCAACTCGGGGTCATCACCCGCAGCTGGTCATACCAGATTCGCCGATTGATGATTCCGGAAGGTGAGGTGCGCGTGGTCTTACGTGCGCCGTCAGGCGACGTGTGGGCGTGGGGCCCTGATGAATGTGCCGACGTCGTCTCCGGTGGTGCCGAAGACTTTTGTCTCGTCGTGACGCAGCGTCGTCACCTCGGCGATACCTCGCTGGTGGTCGACGGTGCTCTGGCAACGGAGTGGATGCTCACTGCGCAGGCGTTCGCCGGACGGTCGACGAACGGCCCGCACGCCGGTTCATATGCACCGAATCCCACGCACTGAAGTCTCAGTACTCGGAAGACATATATTTCGACTTCGTCAGCAAGTTGTTTGACGTCTGAGGATTGGCGGTCGTTTGTCACATTCATTCGACGTAAAACTCTCAAGTATCTGTCAAGAGTCGAAGGTTGCCGAGGGAGAGCGGTCGGCGGAAACCAATCGAACCTGCCGGTTCCGCGTCGAAATAGGCAAAAACTATCCACTCGTCGCATTTCCATCCAATGGGAACATTGCTAGCATGTCACCACTGGTGATGATGTCGACACCCAGAGTAATAGAACCTCCGGCTGGGGCTCAAGGTTCAATGCTCACAGAGTTCGATTGCAGTGCGTCAGTCATTCTGTAACCAAACCAAAACATGTCCGCAAGGGGAGTCTCTTCGTGAAGCGTGTCGTCCGTACTGCCGATTCGCCTCGCTTTCACCCTCACTGCTCCTGCATTGCCATGCCCTCGATTCGAAAGGACCACACGACATGAACCGCAAAAACGTCCGCTGGACCTGAACCACACCGACACACCGACACACCGAACACGACACCAACCCGCAACACCGAACACAGAAAAGGAGTGACACGACATGAACCGCAAAAACGTCCGCTGGACCTGAACCACACCGAACACCGAACACGACACCAACCCGCAACACCGAACACCGAACACCGAACACCGAACACCGAACACGAACACCGAACACGAACACCAACCCGCAACACCGAACACGCCAAGCTGGCCGACCCTGTTGGTCGCCGGATGTGCCCTACTTCTCGTCCACTGCTCTCTCTTGATCGATCACCTCGAAGCCGTCCGCCACGCTCTCCGGAATTTTGCGAGATACTGGCTCGGTGACGATCGAAACGGACTCGGTGCAATCGTCTCCGCCGGCGACGTCAACCTCCGAACCTGCACCCGCTCTCGAATACCTCATCTGGGTCCTTACGGCGGCGCTAATCGCCGTTGGAACCATCGGCTGGCTGGGCTTTTGTGCTCATCAGCCAACGGTCGTCGATCGACCGTGGCCGTTTCTCGCGATCGTCGCCCTCTTCTTCTGCGGCGAAACGTTTTACATCGAACTCCCCCGCCCTGGCGGCGCTCGCTTCACCTACGTGATGAGCGCCGCCGCACTGGCGGCGGCGCTCGTGCTCGGGCATCCGAACGAACTGATTCCTGCGCACGTCGTGGCACTGACCATCCGGCTGATCTCACTTCGTCGCATTCCCTCGGTCAAACTGTTCTTCAACATCGGCAATGTCGCAGTCGCCGACTTCGCTGCCGTTGCCATTTTCCGGGCGCTGCAACCTGAGCATCTGCTGTCGTGGCGGACCGCTCTCGGGGCCGTACTGGCGACGACCGTCGCCGGTTCCTGCGGTATCGCCATGTTGACCTTCGCCATTCAGTTTTCTGGTAGCAAGGTCGGTACTCGCCAGGCGATGACGAACCTGGCGATTACCGCCATGACATCGTCTGTCGATGGCGTCTTCGCCGTCGAGGCACTCTTCCTCGGCGCTGTCAACCCGTGGCTGATCCCACTTGCCGGTCTTCCGCTGCTGATCCTGCGATTCGCCTATCGAGACGTCAAGGTGCAGCAACTGACGACCGACAAGGTCGATTTCCTCTATCAGGCAACTGTCGCCCTCCACCAGGAGAAGAACCTCGACGACGGCCTGCTCGGTGTGCTCGAACGGACGCGTGAGATCATCAACTCCGACTCTGCCAGAGTCGTCCTGCTCGTCGATGGCGGAGCCGTCACCTGCGCGTCGGTCAAAGGGATGGCGGACCAGGAATCGATGAGCGCGGCGACGCTCGTCATCGAGGACGCAACGCGAAACCTCGCCGCCACGCTGGACGATGCAACCCTCGTGCAGCGCGGCTCCTCGTCGGTGCTCGCTGGGCCGTTGTCGGTGTTCGGGAGCGGCGACGCGATCGTCGCCCCGCTGACGCGTGACGACGAAGCCGCCGGCATCGTCATCGTCACTCGGTCACCCGATGCCCTCGACCGTTTTCTCGATTCTGATGTCGATCTGCTCGATGTTCTCGCCCGCCAGATCGGTTTGGCGCTCGAGAAGGGGTTTCTCGAGCGATCACTCCACCAGTTGCTCGAACTCGAAGGTCAACTCAGCTACCAGGCGTTTCACGACGGGTTGACCGGTCTGGCAAACCGCACGCGGTTCAACAAGGAGCTGGGAACGCTGATGACGGAGCCTCGCATCGAACCGCTTGCCGTGCTGCTGCTCGATGTCGACGATTTCAAGATGGTCAACGACAGCTTCGGCCACGGAACCGGCGACCGCCTGCTCGAGGCCGTCGCTCAACGGATCTCCGCTGCCGTCGGCGACGCCGGGTTGGTCTCGCGTCTCGGTGGCGACGAGTTCGCTGTCTTGCTCTTCAGTGCCCATCTCGACACTGCCGTCCACGCCGCCACGGCGATTCTGACGGAGGTCAACCGGCCCGTCGTCCTTGATGCCCGCGAGGTCAGCGTCGCGGCATCGATCGGTGTCGCCATCAGCCGCGGGGCGCCGGAAGAGCCTGCGGACGTGCTCCGCAACGCCGACCTTGCGCTGTACCGGGCGAAGGGCACCGGCAAGGGCCGCTTCGCGGTCTACGAAGCCGCAATGCACATCCAGGTACGCGAACGACTGGAACTGTCGGCAGCACTCGCCAACGCCGTCGAACGTGACGAGCTGATCGTCGCCTACCAGCCAATTCACGACCTGTGGACGGGAGACCTGGTCGGCGTCGAGTCACTCGTTCGTTGGCGGCATCCCGAACTGGGGGAACTGCTCCCCGGACATTTCCTGGCAATGACGGAGGAGACGGGCCAGATCGTTGAGATCGGTGAGCACGTGCTGCAGACCTCGCTGGCGACGGCGGCTCGATGGGAACGCCTGCTGAATGGTCGCCCATTCAGCATCAGCGTCAACGTCTCCGGCCGTCAACTGCGAGAGGACGACTTCGAAGACCAGGTGCTGAGACTCGTGAAGGAGGCAAATCTGACGAAGATCCGCCTCAACCTGGAGATCACCGAATCCGTGTTCATCAGCGACGCAGAACGGGCGGCAGCAACGCTGCACCGCCTGAGCGCTACCGGAATCGGACTATCGCTCGACGACTTCGGCACCGGGTACTCGTCGCTCAGCCAATTGCACCGCTTCCCGATGGATCAACTGAAGATCGATCGATCGTTCGTCAGCAGGCTCGTCGACGGTCCCGACGACGCAACGATGGTCAACGCCATCTTGCAATTGGCCAAGGCACTGCGCATGGAGACGGTGGCAGAAGGTATCGAGACGACAGGGCAACTGGCCGAGCTCCGCCGTCTCGGATGCCGCAAAGGCCAGGGCTGGCTGCTCGGGCGCCCACAGTCCGCTGATCACATCGAAGAACTGCTCGTCGGGTCCGACATCAGTTCCGTGTGGGCGATGTCGCGCTGAGCACCGTCGCCAGCGGGATCCGGCCGTTCGCGGAGCATCCGGCCGCGTGTCGATAGCTTCGAGCAGATGAACCCAGCAGGAGCAACCGAACACGGTGCTGAGCTGGTCAGGCGGTCCGGCGCACTGGCGCGGCTCCCTACAGCATCGAAACGTCGCTTGGGAGTGACCGTGACCAAGGACGGGCTACGTCACGTGCGCCATGGACATCCCTGGGTGTGGGAGCAATCCGTCACCTCGATCAGCCACGAGGGTGCGGCCGGTGACCTCGGTGTGCTGTTCGACGACAACCGAAAGTTCGTGGCGATCGGACTCTACGATCCGGACTCGCCGATCCGTTTCCGGATCCTCCATCACGGAGAGCCGCTGACGATCGATGCCGACTTCTGGGGGAAAAGACTCGACGAAGCCATCGCCAGACGAGCCGAATTGTCAGCGTCGACTGATACCAACGCCTACCGCCTCGTCCACGGCGAGAACGACGGTCTCCCCGGATTGGTCGTCGATCGGTACGACTCCGTCCTCGTCGTCAAGCTGGACACTGCCGCCTGGTTCCCGCATCTCGCAGCTGTCGTCGGCCAATTGCTCGATCGCCTACCTGCCACCTCGGTCGTCCTGCGGCTAAGCCGGACGGTCGAAGCACCATCAGGTTTGAACGACGGCGACACCATCGTCGGAGCGCGCGTCGTCGCCCCGGTGCTGTTTCTCGAACACGGCCTGACCTTCGAGGCCGACGTCAGCCATGGCCAGAAGACCGGCCATTTCCTCGATCAACGCGACAACCGGGAGAGCGTCGCTGAACTGGCCAATCGGGCCGACGTGCTCGACGTGTTCTGCTGCACAGGTGGCTTCTCGGTGCATGCGGCCGCCGGCGGGGCCCGGTCGGTGCACTCGGTCGACCTCAGCCCGCAGGCCATCGCCACGGTGCAGCGGAACATGCAACGCAACCCGCCGGCCAACCCCGCATTCGCCCCTCATCGCGCCAGTACCGGCGACGCCTTCGAAGTGATGGCCCGCAGCGGACAGGCCGGCGAGAAATACGACATCGTCGTCATCGATCCGCCGTCGTTCGCCCGGCGAGAAGTCGACGTGCGACAGGCGTTGCGGGCCTACGGGCGCCTGACTGCGCTTGCACTCCCGCTGATCCGGCGTGGTGGGCTGCTCGTCCAATCCTCGTGCAGTAGCCGGGTCACGCAGGACGACTTCGAGTCCGTCGTACTCGACGCAGTTTCGGGAACACCCCGTCAGATCCGAACGAAGGACCGCACGACGCACGGTATCGATCACCCGATCGGCTTCGCCCAGGGGGCGTATCTGAAGACCGTCTTCCTGCGGCTCTCCTGAACAATTCGCTGACCACCATAATGTCGTCGATGCCGACGGACGGTTGCTCGACGACCCCCGTCAGCGCGACGGCCATGGCATCGCCTCGGGCGACGCACAGGCAGCGGGATGTGTTGCCGACCACTTGTCGATCTCCGGTGACGGTGAGTCTGGTACGCCCTTGCGCCAGGCGTCCAGATATGACGCCGGCCAGATGACTCCGCGTCGCACCCACCATTCGCCTGTCGTACACATCGGTGAGATCCCCAGATGGAGGTGGCACGCCGATGTATCACCGCTCTTGCCGACTCGACCGACGAGGTCACCGGCTTCGACACGAGCACCGACGACCACTGTCGGCTCGACCGATTGCAAGTGCGCGATGTAGTACCTGACACCATCGTCGCCGGAGATGCTGACGTAGAGGCCACCTCGCGTTGTCGGATCGTTCGCTTCCTTGGTCCAGCGGTCCGCTAGGTTGACCTGGTCGATCGTGCCATCGACGATCGCCACCACCGCGGACCCGCATCTGGCGAAGACGTCGGCTGCGGGATAGTCATGGTGTGTCCTGCTGTACGACGCTGACGCCGGAGCGGCAATCGGAAACGCGTATCGGGTGGCTCGTGGTGCCGCTGCGTCCGGTTGGGCATCGGTGGATGGTGATGCCACGGTCGACGTCTCCGCACCGTTGGGAGCTGGCACCACGGTGGTCGACTGCTTCGGCAGAACTGTCGGCAAAGCGGCGATGGTCGCAACCGCCGGATTCGTGCCAAATGCTGCCGGGAACGCAGCCGCATTCGTGGTCTCGACTGTGTGAACGGTCGGAGATGGCGATGACACCGTCGGAGTACCGGACGCGCACGCCTGAACGGTGACGAACGCGAAGCCGACGATGAGGCGCGCGGCGACACTCGACGTCCAACGCCGTGGGATCTCGCGCACCGATCTTCCTTTCAGCGCCAGTTTGCCTGACGGAAACTCGGCGGAGGCGACCACTCGTTCGTCGGGACCCTGCCGACACCCATCACGCCGAGTCCGGCACCGACGAGTGCGATCAACAGGCCGATCACCCCGATGACGACGCTCTGTACGGTGAGGTCAGCGATGAACGGCTGGGCGAGGTCTTTGATCGCCGCCTTGTCGGTTGGCGTGGCGGTACTGGCGACAGCCTTGGCGACCGCCCACTTCATACCGAGGACGCTCGCTCCGCAGAGGACGACGAGTCCGATGCCGGTCGTCACCGTCAATCCCCAACGGCCAGGACCGACGGCGATACCGACCGCAACGAGTGCTATTCCGAGGCCCAAGTAGAACAGGCCGAGATTGTGCCAACGCTCGGCCCACAGCCACTCGCGCGGCAGCTGCGTGCGGTCGATCAGGTCGAATCGCAGCGAACCCGTTTGAGCCGCGACCTGTTGCGCTGCGACCGGGTTCTTCGCTTGCAATTGAGCTGCGAGATGAACCGCGACAGCGCTCAGATCCAAGCGAATGATCGGCACGGTCGGATCAACGAGCGATTGTTGAGTCACCGCAATCGAATCGGTGAAGTCCTTCTGGAACACCGGATCCGCAAGTTCGAGTTTGACCATGTCGTCGATCGGTGACTTGAGTCGATCGGTGCCGACGATCAGCACGATCTGGTTGACGATCGCCGTCCGCAACTCGGCCTGAACCGCCGGCTTCGCAAGGATTTCGTGGCTGTGGTCCACGACGGTGGCGGTGTCGAAAATCTGTTGGTCGATCCACCACAGCACGGACCCGAAGGCGATGGCCAGAACCCCGGCAAGGACCAGTGGAATCGAGAGCAGTCGACGCACGAGGCAGCCCTATGCCTTGATGATCGACGCGAGCGCCCAGATCGCAGCGACAAGGCCGATGCCGGCCATCGTCAGACTGCGAGACAGCGGCGGGCGTTGCAGATCGCCGGACTGTGGGTTGACGGGCGGACGGACGATCGCCAGGAGGTTGCCGGCGAACAGCGCTCCACCGAAGGCGAGCACCAACCACGCCAACAGGTTCTGGCCGAGCAGCAGTGAAGTATCCCCGACGAGCACGACCGTCAAGGCTACGCCATTCTCGACGCCCCGTCACCGCGTGGCTCACACCGATTCGACGAACAGCACCACAGCGAAGACGAAGAACGAGATCGATGCGCCGATGCGGATGGCGCGTTCGGGCAGACGGCTGCCGAGCATTCTGCCGACCGCAATCGCCAAACCGTCGGCGACGACCATCCCGACCGTCGACCCCAACCAGGTCCCGACGACGCCCTCACGGGTTGCCAGGGTGATCGTTGCGAGCATCGTCTTGTCACCCAGTTCCGCCAGGAAGAACACGGCCCCGACGGTCAGGACGGTGTTCCTGGCAGGCCGAGCGGCGCGTGCTTCGTCCTGCTCGGTCAACCGGTCGCCGCGCAGCGTCCAGAGACCGAATGCAACGAAGGCCACGGCGGCCACGACACCGATCGCCCGTGTCGGCAATGCCGATCCGACCACCGCCCCGATGATCACCGACACTGCGTGCACGACGGCGGTGGCGATGGTGATGCCGATCAGCACCGGCACCGTCTTGAATCGGGTGGCGAAGGCCAACGCCATCAACTGCGACTTGTCACCCAGCTCGGCAACGAAAATCACGCCGAAACTGATAAGGAAAGCGTTGAACATGTCTCTTCTCCTCGGATCGAGCGCCGAGTTGAAGAGCCAGAGCAGCCTTCGACCGGCGCCACTGGGTTGCACCACGTCGAAGGTCTCGCCCGCCCGACGACGTCCGATTCGGGACGCAATCGGACCCGGCCGACCGGGCGTTTTCGCCAGCATGTCGATCGACCGATAGATCTCACAGATAGGAGGGCTACTCCCCTTCGTCGATCAATCTACCCTGATGTGCGCCGATGACGGCGCAGTCGGCATCGGCGATCAGATCGAACGGGCGGCATTCTCGAAACGCGTGTATGCACCGAGGTAGACCAGTCGCCTGGTACCGATCGGGCCGTTGCGGTGCTTCTGGACGATGATCTCGGCAGAACCTCGGTCACTCGACTCGGCATTGTAGACCTCGTCACGGTAAACGAACATGACGACATCGGCGTCCTGTTCGAGAGATCCGGATTCACGCAGGTCGGAAAGCATCGGGCGTTTGTCGGCACGTTGTTCGAGGGCACGGGACAACTGTGACAACGCAACGACCGGCGTTTCGAGTTCACGGGCGAGGATCTTCAGGCCCCGGCTGATCTCGCTGATCTCCAACTGACGGTTCTCAGCACCGCTGACAGTCATCAGTTGGAGGTAGTCGATGACGATCATCGCCAGGCCGCCGTGTTTGGCCTTGAGCCGTCGGGCCTTGGCACGGATCTCCATCACCGTGACATTCGGGTTGTCGTCGATGAACAGCGGAGCGTCGAGGCGATCGATGGCCTGCACGAGCTTCGTCCAGTCTGACTGTTCGAGCTTGCCGGTGCGCAGCTTCTGGGAGTCGACGCGCGCTTCGGAGGCGAGGATTCGCTGTGCAAGTTCCTTGTGGCCCATTTCCAGGGAGAAGAACAGGACCGGTTTGCTGTCTGGTCGTTTGGCGACATTGCTGGCCATGCCGAGCGCCAACGCCGTCTTGCCCATACTCGGGCGGGCACCGACGATGATCAATTGCGAGGGATGGAATCCGGTCAGCAGGTCGTCCAGATCGGTGTAGCCGGTGGCCACACCGGAGATCGGAGCACCACGGTCGTAGAGCTCTTCGAGGTCGACCATCACCTGGTCGAGCACCGGGTTGAGTTCGACGGTCGAGTTGGTGACACGCCGTTCGGCGATCTCGTAAACCTTTGTTTCCGCCTGGTCGAGGGCCTTGTCGACGTCGTCAGGCTCGTGATAGGCGATCTCGGCAATATCGGAGGCGACGCCGATGAGGCGACGGAGTAGCGCCGTGTCCTTGACGATCTTTGCATAGCGTCCGGCGTTGGAGATCGCTGGTGTCGTGTTCTGCAACTCGAGCAAGACCGCCGCGCCGCCGATTTCCTCCAACAGCCCGACGCGGCGCAGTTCGTCGGCAACCGTGACGGAGTCGACCGGCTGGGCACCGACGCTGAGCGTCCGGACGGCTTCGAAGATGTGCTGGTGCGTTGGTTTGTAGAAGTCGTCGGCGCTGAGACCGGACTCGCCGATTGCCGAAACAGCATCGCGGGACAGCAACAGGGCACCGAGCAGGGACTCCTCTGCATCGATGTTGTGAGGCGGGACACGTGAGCCCGTGTTCGGGATCCGCCGTGGCTCCCGAGAACGATCAGCCACGTGAACGACCGCCGATGGAATCAGATTGGATGCAGAGCCTCGCCGAATGTAACGCCATCAGTGTCCTCGAAAATCGTCAGAACGACCAGCATGCTCCACATCGGTTGTGGGCAGCTAGGGGCTCATCCTGTGAACTACCTGTTCATAACTGCCGCCGTAGTTTCTCACCATCTGCTCACGTCCAAGCGCGTCGAGGCGACCCGACAGGCTGGCGCCACGGCGGCACCAGCCCCGGCTGGCTGCAATCATGCTGGCTGATGCGCCACCAGTGGCATGAGTGGACTGGTGGCCCGTCAGATGGTCAGAGGGCGACGATTTCGAGGTTGATCGGGAAGGCGACGTCGTGGTGCAACTTGGCGGCAACGCTGTATGAACCCACCGTCTTGATCGCTTCGACCTGCAACTGCTTGCGGTCGATGGCAATGTCGGTTTGAGCAGCAATGGCGTTGGCGATGTCGGACGTCGTGATCGATCCGTACAGGCGACCTTCTTTGCCGGCCTTCGCCGGGATGGTGATCGTCCGAGTGACGAGTACGCGGGCCTTTTCCTGGGCGCTGTCCTTGTCGGCAGCGTCACGGAGATCGCGACGGCGACGCATCGCCGCTGCCTGGGTGACAGCACCATCGGTGGCCAAGAGTGCCTGGGCTGACGGGAACAGGAAGTTCCGGGCATAGCCGTCTTTCACATCGCAGATGTCTCCGCGCTTGCCGAGTCCGGCGATGTCGTTACGAAGAATGACTTTCATGAATCAGTCCTCCGTCCCAGTGGTGCCGCTGTCGGCCGTGTCGACGGCGACCTCGGTCGTGCGGGTATCGGTGTCACCCTTGGCCGCGTCACGGTCGCCGCGGCCACCTTCGCCGTCACGCGACGGTCGGTTGCGGCCTTGGGTCGCAACGCGCTTGGTGTAGGGCAGGAGCGCCATTTCACGAGCGTTCTTCACTGCATTGGCAACTTCGCGCTGCTGCTGTGTGTCGTTGCTGGTGACGCGACGGGCCTTGATCTTCGAGCGGTCCGAGAGGAACCGGTTGAGCAGGTCGACGTTCTTGTAGTCGACGTAGTCGACCTTTTCGGTGACGAGGACAGAAGGCTTCTTCTTGCCAGGTCGCTTGTTGTCGTTCTTGGGCCGCGGGGTGCGGGTGGGCTTCTTCATGTCATTACTCCTGAATCACGATCTCTTGAACTTGTCATCGGGGCAGAACCCCGGATCAGAACGGCTCTTCGTCGCCGTAGTTGGTGCCGGCTGGGTTAGCGGTCCCACCGGTCTGGTCGCCACCGCGGTAGCCGCCACCCTGTGCGGGAGCGTTGCTGTAGTTGCCACCGGATCCACCGCTGCCGCTGTTGCCACCATTGCCCTGGTCGCCGCGTCCGCCACCGCTGCTACCGGGGTAGTTTCCGCCGCTGCCTGAGCCGCCTTGACCGTCGGTGCGCGTCGTGCGCTCGATCGAAGCCGTTGCCCAACGCAGGCTCGGTCCGATCTCGTCGGCGACGATTTCGACCGAACTCTTCGACTCACCCTCGCGGGTTTCGTACGAACGTTGATCGAGGCGGCCGGAGACGATGATCCTGGCGCCCTTGGCGAGCGATTGAGCAGCGTTTTCTCCGAGCTGGCCCCAGGCGACGATGTTGAAGAACGACGTCTGTTCTTTCCACTCGCCGTTCTGCTGGTATCGGCGGTTGCAAGCGAGTCCGAAACTGGCGACGGCTTGGCCGCCGTTGGTGTATCGGAGTTCTGGGTCTCGGGTGAGGTTCCCGACGAGTGTCACGTTGTTATCAGCCATGATGGTCCTCCTGGCGTGGACGGGCCGCCGATCAGGCGGCGCTGCCTACCAAGCCACGCTTTTCTGCTTCGTGGTCTGGCAGGCGGAAGAGCTTGTGTCGGACGATGTCGTCTGCGATACGGAGCGTGCGCTCGAAGTCGTTGAGGGCGCCACCCTCAGCCAGCAGATTGAAGACCACGTAATAGCCGTCTTCCTTTTTGTCGATCGGGTAAGCGAAGCGGCGCTTCCCCCACCAGTCAGGCTTGCCGTGGATCGTGCCGCCAGCGGATTTGATGCCGTCTGACAGGGACTTGACCCAAGCCTGAGCGGCTGTGTCGTCCAGCTCGCCTTTGATGATGATCATGAGTTCGTACGCTCTCATAGAGCGCGACCTCCCTTCGGACCCGACGTAAGCCGGGGCCCCTGAACCGGGGCAGGGTGAATATGACCTGCCGAGGTTACCGGGCGGAGGAGACGTTGGCGCACGTGCTGATCATCGCACAGGGGTGTCACACAGTTTCACCGGAGCGCATGTGCCAGGTTGATGTGCCAGGTTGATGTGCCAGGTTGATGTGCCAGGTTGATGTGCCAGGTTGATGGGCTCGGTTGGTCTGCGCGGTTGATTGGGCCCGGTTGATTGGGCCCGGTTGATCTGCACGGTGGATGTGGCACAGTTGGCTGATGGACCTCGTTGAGTGGATCAGAGCCGATCTGAACTCGATTCGCAGCCGCTTCGACCATGGCATCGTTGCGCAGCTCGATCCGACCCTGTGGAAGCGTCGCGCCGGTGACGACGTGCATCCGGCTCAGTCGATTGCATGGTTGCTGCTGCACGTCGTCTATCACCAGGATCTCGCCGTCCAGTCAGCCGTGCAGAACCGTGCCCCGTTGATGGCGAACAGACGCACGTTGCTGGGACTCGGAGAGGTCGCAGCCCACGGAGGACTGCAGGAACGGGAGGATCCGGCGGTCACTGCTGTCCTCGACATCGGAGC
>JAYTOR010000009.1:0-16609 GCA_043747685.1 Actinomycetota bacterium | reverse complement strand
CTCGTCGATCCCTTTGGACGCACCATCCGAGATCTGCGGATCTCCGTCACCGATCGCTGTAACTTCCGCTGCACGTACTGCATGCCGCAGGAGGGCATGAAGTGGCTGCCACGTTCGGAAGTACTGTCTTTCGAGGAGATCGAGCGACTGTCGCGCATCTTCGTCGAACGGTTCGAGGTCGACGGTCTGCGTTTGACGGGCGGCGAGCCGACGGTCCGATCACACCTGCCGGTCCTCGTTCACAAGCTCTCGGCCCTTCGCGTTCCGGTCTCGTCGAGATCGCCGATGGCCGGCAAGGCGCCTGATCTCTCGGTCACGACGAATGGCGCCACGTTCCGGCTCGTTGCCGAGGAACTGCGCATCAACGGTCTGCAACGCGTCAATATCAGCCTCGACACGCTCAAACGCGACCGCTTCCTGCAGATGACTCGCCGGGACGAACTGTTTCGCGTCCTCGACGGGATCGAAGCGGCGAAGGAGGCAGGGTTCTCGCCCGTCAAGATCAACGCCGTCATCGAACGTGGCGTCAACGACGACGAGATCCTCGACCTCGCCAGCTTCGGTCGTGATCGTGGAGTCGAAGTGCGCTTCATCGAATTCATGCCGCTCGACGCTTCGGGCGAGTGGGGCCGCCACAAAGTCGTCCCGCAGGACGAGATCGTCGCCAACATCGCCGCGGTCTTCCCGCTCGAACTCGTCCCGGCTCGTGGCGCAGCCCCGGCAGACCGTTGGCGCTATGTCGACGGTGCCGGCATCATCGGCGTGATCCCGACGGTGAGCCATCCCTTCTGCGGGGACTGCGACCGAGTGCGCATCACGGCCGACGGCCAGTTCCGCACATGCTTGTTCGCGACGACCGAGTTCGACCTCCGTGCGCTGCTGCGCGATGGGTCCGATGACGACGTCATCGCCGCTGAGATCCAACGGGCGGTCGGGCTGAAGTGGGCGGGTCATCAGATCAACCAGGTGAACTTCATCCGTCCCGCCAGAAGCATGAGCCAGATCGGCGGCTGAGCGCGAAACCAACTTCCGTAGACCGTTTTGCACCGCCGGCGGTGCACGAGTGGACTCAGTTCCCGGAGGAACGGGAATTGCGTGTCATTTCGATTACGGTGGTTTCGATGTCGGACTTGACCTTTAGCCATCTGGATCCTCTCGGGCGAGCACGGATGGTGGACGTAACCCAAAAGGATCCGACCGCGCGCAGGGCGGTCGCCAAATGCAAAGTTTTCATGTCCGCAGACACGACTGCAGCCGTCGCAAATCGTGAGGTCAAGAAGGGAGACGTGCTCGCCGTTGCGCGTGTGGCGGCGATTCAGGCGGCAAAGCGCACGTCAGACGTGATTCCACTGTGTCACCCGCTGTTGGTCGGGTCGGTCTACATCAACTTCGAGATCGGCGATGACTACATCGAGGTGGAGGCGCAGGTCGACACCGTCGATCGCACCGGGGTGGAAATGGAGGCACTGCATGCCTGTTCGGTGGCCGCCTTGACGATCTACGACATGTGCAAGTCGGCGGATCGGGCGATGGTGATCGGCGAACTGACGCTGTGGGAAAAGACCGGTGGGCGCTCCGGGACATATCGCCGACCGACTATCGTTGCGAACAGCGTCACGAATGTCGTAGAATCGTAATCAACGAGCTGAGCGCCTCCGGGCAGCACTGCAAAGGATCGAAAAACACACATGAGCATGAATGACCGGCAAACTTTGGGCAACCGGGGTATGAACGCATGAGATCAGTAATTTTGTTGGTTGTCGGTGCTGCCTGGGTGGCGGTCTTGCTGCCGCCGCTCCTGCGCTCCCGCTTGGAGAACCGGCCTGGTTCTTCGATCGATTCCTTCCAGACTCGGCTCTCCAGCCTGCAACGCTCGGTCCCATCGACCGGGATGCGCGGGATGGCCCGTCCGCTCGCCGGTGGCCAGCGAACGGAGATGCGCCATGGCGGCATTCGTCCGGTCGACATGCGCTACGCGCCGCAGCGCGCCGGTGCTGGCCAGCAGCGCTCATCGCAGCAACGCCTTGCGGGTTATGCCCAGCCCGCTCACCGGGCGACCCCGGCGAACACCCCGCAGCGTTTCGACCTGCGTGGAGCCCGGCAGCTCGACAGCACCCGGCAGATCGATCGTCGGACAGTGCAGGCCGGCGTCGAAGGTGGCTCATTCACCGGGCTACAGCGTCGCGACGAGGCCCGCCAGCGATCCAGCCACCAATCCAGCCGTCGTGAAACGGTGGCGGCTCGTCCACGAGCGACCGTCAAGCAGCGTCGGCAGAACGTCTTGTTCCTCCTGATCCTCGTCACGGCGACGTCGGGCCTCTTTGTAGCCGCCGCAAACAACACTGCCTCGAAAGCAGTGTTGGCTGTCAGCGCCTGTGCGCTTGTCGGCTACATGTACCTGTTGGCGCAGATGCGCCGCACGGATCACGGCGTCGACGAGTACTACGGCTACGAGGCTGCCTGAGCTCACCTGAGTTGGCGATGTCGGCGCAATGTCGGCGCGAGGTGAACCTCGTCCGACGTCGCTATAGTAAGGCGTCCCTATGGGGGTGTAGCTCAGTTGGCAGAGCGCAACAATCGCACTGTTGAGGCCAGGGGTTCGATTCCCCTCACCTCCACCAATAGGTCAACTTCAGAGCCGGTGCTTCGATCTTGGAGCACCGGCTCTGTCCATCATCTGTTTTCGGCTGCCTTTTCCCTGCTGCCGGAGACCACGGCGCCGGGAACGCCGAACCAGCGATGCCAAATATGTCACCTGATCTTCAATCAGCGGTCTGGGCGGTGGTGGACGGGCGCGCCACCGAGGCCGACCATGCCCTCGTCGACGCTGATGCAGATGCTGTCGTTCGGATCCTCGATCGCCTGATCGACGAGATCGAGGAAGACCTCGACGCCGTCAGCGGGTTGCCTGGCGAGGAACGTGATCAGGTTGTGGCCGACTTCGAAGACACGCTCGACGGGTTGTGGGCGGTGCGTGACAGGCTGCGGCCGCCGCCGCCACGGCCGGATCCTCCGCCCCAGCCTGCCAGGAACGGTGCCCCCCTCATCGAGGAGCCGCAGGAGGTCCGGCTGCAGGCGTCATGGGCCGACGGCAAGCTCGTCGTATGGGCTGCCGGCCGGGGCACGGAGCCCGACGGCAATGACGCCCTCGCCGACCGCCTCGAAGCGATCGGCGGTCCGTCGCTCGGGTGGACCGTGCACGCCAGCGTTGCGCTGCCATCAGGTGCTCGTGCCGAAGCGTTGGCGATTCCGTTGAAGGACGCTCTTGGCTGGCTCGTTGCCGTCGCCGGCGGCCTCGGCAGCGCCGGCGTCGGGCCGAGTGTCATCTGGCTGGCACGACTTGCCGTCGAAGGCGCCAGGCTGGTCGCCAGCGGGACGGTGGTGCCGACGCTGCGATTCGAGAAGAAGCCGAATGACCGTCGCGCCGACGCTGCGGTCAAATGGGCACCGACGTTGATCGACGATGCCGAACTCCGCGAGTTCGCCGCTGCAATGCCGGGTCCGGTCACCGCTGTCGCCGCTGCCGATCCGCGAAAGACGACGATCGCTGTGCTCAGCGCTGTCGTCGATGCGATCATCACCGATGCGGCACGTCGTATGCAGATGCCGGCAGCACCGCCGACGACGAACACGATCGGCGATGTCGCCGAAGCGTTCGTCTCGCGGCTGGACGGGTCCAGCTTCCTGGCACCGACGGCGCTCGCCGGTGACATTTCATGGCGACTCGATCAATGGTCACGATCGGTCACGTCGGTGAGCCGGCCGAAGCTCGTCGTGCAGTTGGCTCCTCCGGACGCTGGTGGCGCGTGGCTCCTGTCGTTGTTGGGCTCTGTCGCCAAGAACAAGTTCGTCGCACTTGGCGAGGCGCTCGCCGAGGACAAGGGGGGAGCGCTGGCGATCGAACTGGCACGCCTCGAACGCGTCTTCCCGGTGCTGACACGAGTGTCGGGCCTGCGCCGCGGTCAGGTCGTGCTCAGTCAGGCGGAGGCGTGGGACTTGATGACGGTCACCGGGCCGATGCTCGAGACCGTCGGCTACGAAGTCCGCGTGCCGGAACTGTCGCGGCGCAAGCTGTCCCCGACGCTGCGTCTGTTCTCCGAGATCGCTGTCGGGGATTCCGTTGTCGGCGCTCATCAGTTGAGCAACGTTCGCTGGTCGGTGCTGTTCGACGATGTCGAACTCACGGCTGCGGAGATCGCCCGGCTGGCCAACCAGGCACGTCCACTGGTGCAGTCACGTGGGCGCTGGATCGAACTCGATCGGGTCGATCTGGCGGAGGCCGCCGCTGCGCTGGCAGAACGTGCCGACCTCACCCAGTTGACCGGTGCAGAGATCCTGCGCCACAGCGTCGGCCTCGAAGGTTCACCACTGTCTGGTGGCATCAGCGTCGACGGAAGCGGCTGGGCGTCCGATCTGATCAAGCGTGCCGCTGACGTTTCGACCGATCCGGTGACGCACCCCGAGGGCTTCAAAGGGGAGCTTCGTGCCTACCAGGCGCAGGCGCTTGCGTGGCTCGGTTTCCTCGATGTCGCCGGACTTGGAGGCTGTTTGGCGCTCGACATGGGTCTCGGCAAGACCCCGACGGTCCTTGCGCAGATCGCCAGGACGCGTGGCAGAGGCCCGGCGTTGGTGGTCGCCCCGCCGGCTGTCGTCGGGAACTGGGCAGCTGAAGCGGCGCGGTTCACGCCCGATCTCAGAGTCGTCGTCCATCACGGTCTGGCGCGATGGGACGCCGACGAATTCGAGGACGGTCTCGTCGGCGTCGACCTCGTCATCACGACCTATGGAACGGCCGTACGGGACGTCGAAGCACTTGCAGCGCACGCCTGGGATCGGCTCGTGTTGGACGAGGCTCAGGCGATCAAGAACTCGAACAACGAGAGTTCGCAGCTGTTGCGCCGTATCCCTGCCCGCAGTCGCCTTGCGCTGACCGGTACGCCCGTCGAGAACGGCCTCGGCGATCTGTGGGCGATCCTCGATTTCACCAATCCGGGACTCGTCGGGACCCGTCCTTCGTTCATCGCCCAGATGTCGGGGGAGGGTGAAGCGGCGCTCAGAGCGCTGAACGGCATCCTCGTCTTCCGCAGGACCAAGACCGAGCCTGAGGTCGCCGCCGAACTGCCGGACAAGATCGACGAGCTCGACCACTGCTCGATGACGCCCGAACAGATCGGGTTGTACCAGGCCGTCCTCGACCGCCTCGTCGCCAGCGTCGACGGGACCGAGATCGGCACGGCACCGAAGCAGGGAGCGATCCTCGCGGCGATCACGGCGCTCAAACAGATCTGCAACCATCCTGCGGCGTACAACGACGACGGCACCCCGCTTGCCGGCCGCTCCGGCAAGCTCGCCAGATTGCACGAGATCATCGAGTCTGTGTTCGCTGCCGACGAGCGAATCCTGATCTTCACGCACTTCGCCTCCTGGGGTCGACGCCTTGCCGATCACCTCAGCGAGGTCTACCGCAAACCGATTGCCTGCTACGACGGCAGCCTCGCCCGCGGTGCCCGTGACCGAATCGTCGAGGATTTCCAGAACGGCAGCGGTGCGGGTGCGCTGGTGCTGTCGCTGAAGGCGGGCGGGACCGGCCTCAACCTCACGGCGGCCAGCCACGTCGTCCTCTACGACCGCTGGTGGAACCCGGCTGTCGAGGATCAGGCACGCGATCGCGCCTGGCGCATCGGCCAGACCAAGACGGTCGTGTCACATCGCCTCGTCTGTCCCGGCACCGTCGACGAGCGTGTCGAGGAAGTGGTCGCCGGCAAGCGTCACATTGCCGAACTGGTGCTCCCGAAATCGAGTTCGCTCAGTGACCTCGACACGAAGCAACTGCGCGTCGCCCTCGGACTCAGACCTGACGAGATGTTGACGGAAGAGGAACATCAATGAGCGCCCCCACATGAGTACACAGCAACGAAAGAAACTCAACCAACGTCGTCCAGGGCGACCGAACGAGCCGCGACTGCAGGACATGTGGAAGTCGGTCCCTTCATTGCCCCCGCTGCGCCCGATCGTGCCGTCGCACGACGCCGGAGCGTTGCTGCGTTCGCTCGGCGATCCGCCGCTTCCCGGGAAAAGTGTCGTTGCCGGTCACTACCTGCAGGCGGTAATCGAACGGGCTGCGATGTTGGCAACGGCCTTGGCCGCGAGCGCAGACCTCCTCGGAACCGTTGGCTCCGACGAGCCGACCTCGGCGAGTTGACCTCGGCGAGTTGTTCGGCATCCAGGCTCACGGCGTTCGCGGCCCGATATCCGGCTTCGAGGCGTTGAAGGCGGTCAGTGCACCGAAGTCGGTGGTGAAGCCGTCTCCCGTCTGGCTTGGGAACAGCGACCAGCCCCACGCCCCGGCGAAACCCTTCGCGTACCACTGGCCGATGCGCGCAAGGTCGATCTGTTGGTTCGCGCCGGCACCTTCTTCGTATTCACCGATGACGATCGGTTTGGTCGTTCCGTACAGCGCCTGCAGCGAAGGCGCGTCGGTGCAGAGCGCACAGACGCTCGTGGGGTTGACCTGTTGGTCATACCAGTGCGGACTGTAGAAGTCGAGGTCGACGTGTTTCCACATGTTGATCCCGGTCGTCTGTGCACCGTTGTACGAACCGACCACTGCGGAACCGACGGTCACCAGCGTGTTCGGCGCAGCGACGCGCAATGAGGCGATGATCGCCGATGCCATCGCCGTGGTATCGGCTTCTGTGACCTCCGGCTTGTTCCAGATCTGCCACTCGGGTTCGTTGAAGATCTCCCACGACATCACCCTCGGGTTGTCCCTGTAGCGGGCGAAGAGTGGCGCAAGCACTTGACCGAGTGCAGCACGCTGGGCAGCGTTGGTGCGCCATGTTGCCGGGAAGTCGTCTGCCGCACCGAACAGCACGAAGTCGTAGAACAGGTCGTATTGATCAGCGAGCGCAACCGCCGTGTCGAAGTCGGCATAGATCGCCGGATCGAGCGAGGTCGGTGTGCCATCGGGTGCTCGGTTGATCTGCCACGCTCCGCCCTCGAACGTCCACCAGCGGACCATGTGGGTTCCCGTCGCTTGCACCCTGGCAAACCCGCTGGCGATCAGCGCCCGGTCGGCGACGACTCCGTCGGTCGAGCCGCCGCCGAAGTCACCATGCCCGGCATAGTACGGCCAGGTGTACCACGGCACGTTGACCCCCGTGGTGAACGTCGCGGAGCCGAGCCACCGCACGCGGGCGGAGGGTTGGGCCGTCCGTGCAAATCCCAACGGGGACGACGTTGACACGCCCGGTGCCGTCGTGGTGGTCGGGGTACCCGGTGCGGTCGGGGTGGTCCTGCTCGGTGCGGTCCCCAGTGGATGTCCGTCGATGCGCGGCCAGCACCGCGTCAGTTGCGCCGACAATTCGCCGGCAGTCGGTGGGTCTGACAGTCCGGTTGAAGAGCATCCGCTCGCAAACGGGACGTGCGTCGATCGTGCCGTCGCTCGTTTGACAACGACGGATGTCGCCGCCACGATCATCGCAGCCAGGAGCAATGCTGATGCGACGACGCGCAGACAGGGTCGGCGGGACGATAACGCCTCGCGGTTGTAGCTGAACATTTCCACCCGCCTGGCTGCACCACGTTCCGTGCCGTTGCAACCGTTCTCAGTATACGCGCCGCTGAACCGACGGTGCGTTCGCCGGAGGTGTTGAATCGGAACCATCGATCGATTCGATGGGTTGGCCGATCGCTAGGACGCCAACCGTCCCTCTGCGCCGGAAGCGCCTGGCCCGCTGATCTGCACCGAACCGACCCACGTGCGGCGAATTGCGGCGGACCGGTGGACTCAGTTCCGGTTGGCCTTCACCAAGAGGAGGTGCCGCCGTCGACGTTCATCATCGCCCCGGTGATTCCGCCGCCGGCCGGGCTGGCCAACAGTAGTGCCATCGCCGCCACCTCTTCGACCGTGTTGATCCGCTTGATCATCGAGTCCTTGGCATAGTTGTCGAGAAACTGCTGGTAGGTGATGCCCATCGCCTCGGCCGCCGCCTTGCCGGCGTCTTTCATCATGTCGGTCTCGACGGCACCGGGGCAGATGGCGTTGCTGGTGATGCCCTCGGCGCCGTACTCGCGTGCCACCGCCTTGGCGAAACCGTTGAGTGCGTGCTTGCTGGTGATGTAGTGGCTGGCGGCTGGTGTCATCGCTGCCTTGCTCTCGACCGACGAGATGAAGATCACCCTGCCCCATTTGTTGGCGAGCATCGACGGCAGAGCACGACGAGTCGCCCAGAACGCCGAATTGAGGCTCCAGTTGAGCGCCCTGTTCCATGCCTCGTCCGAGAGTTCGTGGACGAGCGCGAAGCCGTCGGAGCCACCCGCGTTGTTGACGAGGATGTCGACAGTGCCGAACTGCGCGACCGACTGATCGATGAGCTTCTCGACGTCGGTTTGCGACTCGGCATCACAGGCGATGAAGTGCGCGTTGGCGCCTGCACCGATCTCGTCGAGTGCCTGCTGACCCTTGGCGTGTGAGCGACCGCTCAGTACGACCGTTGCCCCGGCAGCCAGCAGCGCCTCGGCAATGGCGCGGCCGATGCCGCGCGTGCTGCCGGTGACGACGGCAACTTTTCCATCGAGCTCGTTCATCTCTTCCCCTTTGAGACCGCAGTTGAATAAGGGATACCCCGTGACGATGCGAATCGAAATCGTCATGAGGATTCAACACCGTCAGTGACCCGTTGGTCAAGACCAGATGATGATCGACTGACCTTATTCAGCATGAGGAATACGGTGAAGTGCCTCGCCGTGAGATCGTCCGGGTTGAATGCTGCAGCATGTAAAGTCGCCCATGCCAAAACGGCCGGCGATCAACACATCCCCCCTTCAGAGAAAGCTCAAGCGGGTCACGTCCGTGCCCCGCGGATCGATGCCGATCGTGTTCAGCAGCGGAGCAGCGCTGCGTCCATTGAAGACGTCGGAGAGCGTCGCCCGGAACATCATCCATGACATCGTCGAGAACGATCTGCCGAGCGGAACGAGCCTGCCTTCGGAAGCGGTGATGCTGAAAAAATATGCTGTGAGCAGGGAGTCGCTGCGCGAAGGGCTGCGGTTGCTCGAGGTGCAGGGTCTGATCAGCCTGCGTCGCGGACCGGGCGGGGGACCGATCGTCGGAACGGTCGATCCGGCAAATCTCGGCCGTATCTCGACGCTCTACTATCACCTCGTCGGTGCTACTTACGCTGAACTGATCGACGCCTGGGCGATTGCCGAAGGCATGCTTGCAGAGCTGGCGGCTCGCAATCCGGACCGCTATCGTGTCAGGGCGGGAATGGCCCCATACATCGTCGAGCAGCCCCACCTGCACGACGAGTCGAAGGCTGATTTCGTCCAGAGTCACAGCGATTTCCACTTCGTGATGGGTGCGTTGGCTGACAATCGGGTGTTGCAACTGTCGCTGAGCGCGATAGGCGAAATCATCACACACCACGTCATCCTCAATGCAGACCCCCGCGACGCAAGGATCATCATCGAGACCGATCACCGGGCGATCGCCAAGGCCGTTGCCGCAGGGCATGCGTTGAAGGCCCGTGAATTGACGCAGCAGCACATGTACTCCGTCTCCGATTTCTACAAGGGCGAGATCGGCCCGAAGATGGATGATTTCGTCGAGTGGCGCTGAGCCACGCGGCCTGTGCAGTATTTATCATAAGAAATATTTGACGAAGCCCCGTCGGTTGGTGTTCGATTGGTGTCATGGGGAATGCGGTAGGAACAGCCGACGACTTCGGCCATCGTGATCGCACGTCGATCGTCGGGATCGGTGCCACTGACTTTTCACGTCGATCGGGACGTAGCGAACTGAAGCTCGCCGCTCAGGCTTCGATGGCAGCAATCGAAGATGCCGGACTCGATCCAACGGATATCGACGGCATCGTCCGCTGCGATCACGACTTGGTGCAGCACAATGCGCTCGCCGAAACCCTCGGAGTCCGCAACCTGACGTACTGGGGATCGACCGGCCCCGGTGGAGTTGCGCCGTGCGCGATGGTCGGTCAGGCGGTCGCCGCGATCCTGTCGGGACTGGCGACGACCGTGCTGGTGTTCCGCAGCCTCAACGGCCGTTCCGGCCGGAGGTTCGGTCTGGCGCCGACGGCAGCGAGTCAATCGTCCGTCGGCGGGGGGATGACGTACGACGAATTCTTCATGCCGTACGGTCTGTTGACGGCGGGCCAGATGTTCTCGCTCATCGCCCAGCGACATGTCCACGAATACGGCACGACGCCGGAGCAGTTCGGCGCCATCGCCTTGGCGTTCCGGGAGATGGCCAACCGCAACCCGCGTGCCCAGATGTACGACCGCACGCTGACGATGGAGCAGTACCTCGAGTCACGCATCATCGCCAGCCCGCTGCGCCTGTACGACTTCTGCCTCGAGACCGATGGGGCGGCGGCACTCGTCGTCACGAGCAGCGATCGTGCCAAGGACCTGCGGCAGGCACCCGTGAGCATCCGCGCAGTCTGCCAATCGAGTGGGCCGAATGTCCAGCCTGGCATGCAGTTCGGCGTGATGACCCGTCCGAGTATCACCCACCTGCCGAGCAACGAATGCGCCGAGGTGCTGTACCGAACAGCCGGTATGGGCCCTGCCGACATAGACGTCGCCCAGTTGTACGACTGCTTCTCGATCACCGCCCTGCTGCAGTTGGAGGATTACGGCTTCTGCAAACCGGGCGAGGGCGGTCCCTTCGCCGAAGCCGGCGAACTCGCCCTCGGTGGCGCCCTGCCGTCGAATACCTCTGGAGGACACATGTCGGAGGGGTACATCCACGGGATGAACCATGTGCTCGAGGGAGTGCGGCAAATTCGCGGGACGTCGACGTCGCAGGTCGACAATGCCGAGGTCAGCCTCGTCACTTCCGCGCCGCCGCCAGGGCCTAGCGCCCTGATCCTCACGAAGGCGGTATGACCATGACCGAGAGCAACCTCGTCTACCTCCGGCCGGTCACCGACGACGTCGATACCGGTGGGTTCTGGGCCGCGGCGCAGCAGCGCACGCTTGTCGTGCAGGCGTGCACGAATTGCGGTGCTGTACTCCACCTGCCGCGGCCGATGTGCCGCGTCTGTCACAGCTTCGACCTCGAATGGCGTGAAGTCGCTCAGCACGGAACGGTCTATACGTCGACAATTGTCGAACACCAGGTGCATCCGAACTACCCCGTGCCTTACACGGTGCTCGTCATCGAGCTCGACGACGCACCGCAGGCGCGCCTCATCGGCTCGATCCCCGGGCGCATGACACCCGACGCTGGCACGCCGGCCCACGTGCGTTGGGAGACGATGCCAGACGGCACGATCGTGCCGAATTGGGCCCTCGACTGAATTGCTCGCAGCACAAAGCATCGACCAAGAAAAGAGAATGTCATGTGGGACTTCGAGACCGATCCCGATTTCCAGAAGGAACTCGACTGGGTCGAGGAATTCGTCACCCGAGAGGTCGAGCCCGTCGATATGGTCATCCGCCATGCGTGGGACCTGAGCGACCCTGTCCGCAACACGCTGATCCGGCCGTTGCAGCAGCAGGTCCGCGACCGTGGTCTGTGGGCCTGTCACCTCGGCCCGAATCTCGGCGGTCAGGGCTACGGTCAGGTCAAGTTGGCGCTGCTCAACGAGATCCTCGGTCGGACCCACAGCGGCCCGGTCGTCTTCGGCTGCCAGGCACCGGACTCCGGCAACGCCGAGATCCTTGCGCACTACGGCACGCCGGACCTGAAGCGGCAGTACCTCCAGCCGCTGCTCGACAATACGATGGTTTCGGCATATTCGATGACGGAACCGCGTGGCGGCAGCGACCCGACGGGCTTCGTCACCAGCGCCGAACTCGATGGTGACGAATGGGTGATCAACGGTGAGAAGTGGTTCTCGTCGCATGCCAACTTCGCTTCGTTCCTGATCCTGCTGGCGGTCACCGAACCGGACGCTCCGAAGCACAAGCGCCTTTCGATGTTCGTCGTGCCGGCAGATACTCCGGGTATCGAGATCGTCCGCAACGTCGGCATCTACGGCCACGACGAGAACCACGGCACCCACTCGTACGTCAAGTACCACAACGTCCGCATCCCAAAGGACCACCTGCTCGGCGGACGTGGAGAAGGTTTCATCGTCGCTCAGACGCGTCTTGGTGGCGGCCGTATTCATCACGCGATGCGAACCGTCGGCCTCGTCAAGAAGGCCTTCGACATGATGTGCGAGCGTGCGCTGTCTCGCTCGACGCAGGGTGAACTGCTCGCCCGCAAGCAGTTGGTCCAGGCGATGATCGCCGACAGTTGGGTGCAGATCGAGCAATTCCGACTACTCGTGCTGCGGACAGCATGGAAGATCGACCGGTACAACGATTACCTGATGGTTCGCGCCGACATCTCGGCAGTCAAGGCAGCGATGCCCCAGGTGCTCCACGACGTCGCCTCCCGTGCGCTGCAGATCCACGGCTCGCTCGGCGTCTCACACGAGATGCCGTTCGCGGCGATGGTGCTCGAATCGTTCCACATGGGCTTGGCAGACGGCGCCACCGAAGTGCACAAGATCACGCTCGCCCGCCAGGTGCTGAAAGACCACAGGGGAACCGAGGAGCTCTTCCCGACCGGGCACATCCTGCGCAAACGGGAGGAGGCCAGGGCGCGTTTCGCCGACGTACTCGCCGAGTTCGAAGACGTCGAAGCCGAGCACGCCCTCGTCTCCTCGTAGCGCTCTACTTGACCGTTCCGGCCTTGACCGATATCATCATGATGAATTAAAGTCTATAGGGTCTGCCAGGGGTTGGCCGACGCCTGAGCAGACCACAGGGGGACAGCCATGAAGATCACTGTTGACGGCACGAAGTGCACAGGCCACGGACGCTGCTACACGCTTGCACCCGACGTCCTGTTCTACGACGACGAAGGGTTCGTGACGATCAGAGACGTCGAATTCGAAGTGCCGCTGGGCCAGGAAGCACTTATCACCGACGTCATCCTGGCGTGCCCTGAGGCAGCGATCCACGAGATCTCCGAGTCGTGACCGGTCACGATGAGCGTGCCACGCCTGTGCATCAGGCGTCGCCGCCAGCACTGACACACGATGTCGAGTTCACCGATGTGCGCCCAGGGGAAGATCAGCCATGGGATCGCCTCGAGGCGCACCTGCGTGAGCACGTACCGGGCATCACCGGCGAGTTCGTCGTCAAGCAGTTCCCGAACGGCTCCGCCAACCTCACCTATTTCGTCGGTATCGGCGAGACGCAACTGGTCGTGCGCCGTCCACCGTTCGGCATGCTGGCACCTGGTGCGCATGACATGCGTCGTGAGTTCCGCGCCGTCTCCGGACTGTCGACGGTATTCGATCGGGTCGCCAAGGGTTACGCCTTCTGTGACGACCACAGCGTCATCGGCTCCGATTTCCTCGTCGTCGAATATCGCAGCGGCGTCGTTGTGTGGGATCACGTTCCCGCCTCGATGGCCCATTTCGACAACGCCGGTAGCCGCATCGGCAACGCCGTCGTCGATACCCTCGCCGATCTTCATCTCGTCGACCCAGCAGCCGCCGGTCTCAGCGACCTCGGTCGGCCGGTCGGCTTCGTGACCCGCCAGGTGACCGGCTGGCGCAAACGATGGTCGCTCGTCGATGAGGGTCGAGTGCCGCTGATGGCGGTCGTAGGTGACCGACTCGAGGCCGGCATCCCCGCAGAGTCGGCGCAGGTGTCCGTGCTGCACAACGACTACAAGATCGACAATTGTCAGTTCGATCCGACCAATCCCGATCGTGTCAAGACGATCTTCGACTGGGATATGGCGACAATCGGTGACCCGCTCGCCGACCTCGGCACACTGCTGAACTATTGGCCGGACCCATCCGATGTCGAGGGCGCCCGCCCACTCCACGTCCCCGGGCTGGAGAAGATGGGCTTGCCGTCGAGAGTCGAGATCGTTCAGCGGTACGCCGCTCGCACCGGCTTCGACGTCAGCGGCATCGCCTGGTACGAGGCATTTGCGACGTGGAAGACCGCCGTGGTGCTCGAACAGCTCTATCAGCGATGGGTGCGTGGCGAAAGCACAGACCAGCGTATGGCAGACCGCGGGCAGCCGGTCGCCAGGATGGCCGCTCGTGCAGAGGAGCTGCTCGACCGGGTCTGCGGCGCGGTTGGTTCCGTGCCAGCCCCTCGTGCCGAAACCCAAGGAGCTCCGCAGTGACCAACCCGGTCTCCACAAGGACCCCTGGCCGGCGCACCGGACCACTGACCGGCGTACGAGTCGCCGATTTCTGCTGGATGGGCGTCGGTGCCGTCGCGACCCGCCTGCTCGCCGACTTCGGCGCCGAGGTCATCAAGATCGAAGATCGCACACGCGTCGACATGCCGCGCCGCCTGCCGATCTACAAGGGCCAGGGTAAGGCGCTGAGCTACGGCGAGGAGCTGTCGAAACCCGATCCGAACATGGGAGGACTGTTCAATAACTACAGCCGAAACAAGCTCGGTGTGACGATCAACATGCGCACCCCCGAAGGCCGGGAACTCGCCGATTGTCTGATCACCAAGAGCAACGTCGTGACCGAGAACTTCGCACCGGGGGTGATGGAACGTTGGGGACTCACCTTCGCCCGCCTGCAGCAGCTCAACCCGTCGATCATCTATGCGCGAATGAGTGGATACGGTCATACCGGCCCGCATACGGAATACCGCAGCTACGGTCCGGTCGTGCAGGCTGTCAGCGGCCTGTCCCATATCAGCGGCCTGCCGGGCCGCGAACCGTCTGGCTGGGGTCTCTCCTATATGGACAATCTTGCGGCGTACTACAACTCCGCCGCCTTGCTGATGGCGATCCTGCATCGCGAGGAAACCGGAGAAGGCACCGAGATCGACGTCTCGGCGGTCGAGGCCGGTATCAGTCTGCTCGGACCGGTCATCCTCGACGTCAATGTCAACAAGCGCAGTACACGCCGTGGCGACTATCCGACGGGCAACCGTCTGGAGCATCCGCACGCCGCGCCCCACGGGGTCTACCCCTGCGCCGGAACCGATCGTTGGGCGGCCATTGCGGTGCTCGATCAATCGGAGTGGGATCTGCTCGTCGACGTGCTCGGATCGCCGGATTGGGCGAACGATCCGATGTTCTCCGACCAGGAGAGCCGCTTCGCCCATCAGGACGAGTTGGACACGCACATCAGTGCGTGGACGCTGACCCGCACGCCACACGAGGTCATGGACGTGCTGCAGGCCCGTGGTGTCCGTGCCGCTGCGGTGCAGACGGCCGAAGATCTGAGCGAACACGATCCGCAGATCGCCTTTCGCGGCACGTTCTTCGAACTCGACCACCCGGTCATCGGTCCGGCGCTCTTCGAGGGCATGCCGATGCAGATGTCGCGGACGGCTCCAGACAACTGGCGTTCCGCACCGCTCGTCGCCGAGGACAACGACTACGTCTTCGGCGAGATCCTCGGCCTGAGTGCCGACGAACGGGGCGAACTTCTCGACAAAGGTGTCATCTGATGTCAGAGCAGGCGATCGATCATTCGCACGACCATTCCGGCGTCTCCGGCCGTACGCCATACGAAGGCCTCAGGATCATCGAAATTGCGACAGAGCCCGGTGGAGAAGACGTCGGCCAGATGATGGTGCTGATGGGCGCCGACGTCGTGAAGGTCGAACCCCCCGGCGGAGCGTCGGGGCGTTTCATCGGTCCGTTCGTCGGCGACGAGCCAGACCCGGAGAACAGCCTCAACTTCTGGTTCTACAACCGCGGCAAGCAGAGCATCGTGTTGGACCTGACGACCGAAACGGACCGTGACCGGTTGCACGTGCTGTTGGAAGGCGCCGACGTCGTCATCACCTCGACCTCCGCCGTCGAATCGGCTGCGCTCGATCTCCGTGCCGAATCACTGAGCGAGCGCCATCCGCATCTGATCGTTGCCAGCGTCACTGCCTTCGGCCTGACGGGCCCATGGGCGGAATACAAAGCGTCCGAACTGATCTCGCTCGGTGCTGGCGGACCGCTGATGAGTTGTGGATACGACGATCATTCGATCCCGCCGATCCTGCCAGGCGGCAACCAGTCGGCGCACACCGCTGCCGCATTCGGGCACATCGGTATCCTGCTGGCGCTGCTCGACCGCCGGCGGACCGGCCTCGGCCAGGTCGTCGACGTCTCTGTCCACGAGGCGGCAGCGGTCACCTGCGAACTCGCCAATCCGTACTGGTTCTATCCACGGGTCAACGTGCAGCGACAGACATGCCGCCACGCTCAACCGACCCCGACGTCGCCGGCGCTGTTCCAATGTGCTGACGGGCGCTACGTCTATTTCGCGCTCGTGTTGGCCGACACCAAACCATGGCATTCACTGGTGAGCTGGCTCGGCGAGTACGGCCTCGAGGCCGACCTCGGCGATCCCGAATTCGCAGAGGTCAGCCATCGTCAGGCGCGTTTCCCGCACATCCAAGGTGTCGTCGAGGTGTTCTTCCTGCTGATGGACGCCAACACCGCCTACCACGAGGGCCAGGCGCGGCAGTTGCCGATCGGCATCCTCAACGCACCGGAGGACCTCTTCGACGACGAACATCTCGCTGCGCGCCAGTTCTTCGTTCCAGTCGACGTCGACGGTGTCGGTCCAGTACCGTTTCCTGGCGCTCCGTTCCGCTTCTC
>JAYTOR010000008.1:0-7354 GCA_043747685.1 Actinomycetota bacterium | reverse complement strand
GGTGTGGAGGGCGTCGAAGGTGATCTCGACCTCGCTCGTCTTGGCCGGGTCGGTCTCGATCTCCCATGTTGTGGTGATGTCCCGCGAGAACACCACGCGATGCGGTGGCTCATAGGCAAGGATCCGCGTCCACGCACACGTGGTTCCGTCGGTGCCGTGATCGATGGTGCGACCACCGACCCACGGCTGGAACTCCATGCGGGCCAGTGGAGCGCGAAGTATGTGCTTGTCGGCGTCCCACCAGCTGCCGATGCCGATCGTGAATACCTCGAAGGCGGCCGCCGACAATGCTGCTTCACACAACGCGCTCGGCAACGCTGCGTTGCCTTTGCGCGCCTTGCCGGAACGCTGTTTGCCGGCGGACTCGTGATGGCCAGGACATAAACCTGCCCACGACGCCAGATGCCCAGACGTCGGGAACCGTGACATGTCGACACCGATCTCGGCGATCACGACCTCAGCGGTGCGCCGCCCGATCCCTGGCATCGTGCACAGCTGCCGGGCCTGTTCAGCAAAAGGGACAAGCTCGCGATCAACCTCACGATCAAGCCGCTCGATCCCGCGACCGAGGTGATCGATATAGCCGAAATGGGGTTGTCAACCGGTTGCCAGCGGCGGTGGCGGCAGCGGCGGAGAGGACTGGTCGGAGCCCACCTGCGTAGGACTGCGAGTACCTCGGCGTCGAGGAGCCCGTCTGGTACCCAGCAGGTGGCGTCCGCCGGGATGAGGTTTTGCAGGCGGGCGCGGGTCTTGGTCCGTGTGATGACCTCGACTGCTGCGGATGCGTCGGTAACGATTGTGGTTGTCACACGTCGTCTGAAGCGCAAGCGTTTCGTAGTCCATCGATCGCCCTGATCGGCAGAACGACTGGCGGAACGGCATCGACGTCGGGCAGCCAGTCGGCAAAGCGCACGGCGATCTCGGTCGTGCGAACGGGTGCGGCGAGGCACGCTGTCGCAGGAATGTCCTCCTCGGCGGTGGCCACTGGCTTTCAGGCACATTTCAGTCGCCCCCAGTATTGCGGTCCAAGCGATTGGCGTGCGCCCGACTCGATTCTGCTCGCTCGTACGGTCGGCGGGTCACTGCTCGGCATCGCCTGGAAGTGGTCCGCCCCGTCCGGCGAGAGGTCGCCATACCGAGCCTTGATCGCCCTGAACGTCGCCTCCATCGCCGGGCTCTGGCTGAACGGCCGGACGCCGTCGACGTGGAGGTTCGTTTCGATCAACACCATCCGCCGGACGAGGTCCGGCCGGCGGAGGGCGACGAGCAGGGCGACGATCCCTCCGTCGCGACAGCCGACGAGCGAGGCCGGTCAGCCTGCGACCTGTTCGAGCACGGCGATCGTCTCGTCGGCCATGTCGACGTAACTGAACGGGCGATCGGTGTCGGCGGTGCGTCCGTGACCACGGCGATCGAATGCGATCAGTCGGTGCCGAGTTTCGAGCGCGGCCGCCGCCAGCCGCAGATCGTCCGAGTTCGACAACCCGCCGTGCAGCAACAGGACTGCCTCGGCGGGGTCAGCTGACCCGAACTGCTCGACCCAGGTCTGGTGTCCATTAACGGCGGTGTATTCACCCTTCACTCCTTCTTCGCTCGATATGCCAGGCCCTCATCTCAGTGGCGCTTGACGCCGTCGTACTTCATGCGGGTGTCGCTCATCGAGGCGACCTGCGCCTCGTCGTCGCGGACGCCTGCGTCGACGACTTCTCCGATGAACAACGTATGGCTGCCGAGATCGTGGGTCTGGCCGACCTCGCAGTCGAGGTAGGCGGCGGCCTCCTCGAAGACCGGCGCGCCGCTGACGCCTGCGCGCACCGCCCGTCCGTTGAGCGTCATGTCGGCGAACGCTGCCGGCTTGGAGAACTTGACGAACACCTTCGTGTCATCGACCGGCCAGAGGTTGATGGTGAACGAGCCGCCCGCCGTGATGAGGCGGTGGGTAACGGCCAAGTTGTCGACGCTGACGCCGACAAGCACCGGCTCCATCGACAGCTGCGTGATCCAACTCGTCGTCATCGCGTTCCACTCCTCGCCCGACCGCGAGCCGACGAGCGCAAGCGTGTTGGGGATCTTCCAGGTGGTCGGCCGTGTTCGATGTTCGACAAGTGTGATACAGTCCCGCCGTGGCGCGTATGACTCATCTGCTGCCCGAGCCGGAAGTGACGGCGGCTCCGGCTCCGACTCGCAATGTGCCGGCGTACAACGCTTCTTCGCTGCTGCGCCACGTGCAGCCGAGGATGCAGGTCGGCCGCGTCGATGATCCGATGGAACGCGAGGCTGACGCAGTCGCCAGCCACGTCGTCGCGACGATGAGCCGAGTCAAGACGGTCGCTCCACCGGTGGCAGACCAGGACGGCGGATCGCGTATCCAGCGTCGCACGGACGGATGGGTGGCGAGTGAAACGGTGCCCCGTTCGGAAGCACCCATCGGTTCGGAGGCGAGCGTCGGTCCGCTGACGCGGATCCGCCGGCGAGCGACGATCGGGGCAGAAGGCGGCGAGCTGGACGAGGGAACCGAGCGGGCTCTGCACAGCGTCTCCTCGTCGGGTGCGCCGCTTGAGCTGCGGCTGCAGCGACGGCTTGAGACGGCATTCGGCGGCGCGGACTTCGGCGGGGTCAGAATCCATGCGGGCGCGCAGGCGGCTCAGCTGAGCGAGTCCATCCAGGCCAAGGCGTTCACGACAGGCAGCGACGTGTACTTCGGCGCCGACCAGTACCGCCCGAACAGCACCGACGGCCTGACGACGCTCGCCCACGAGCTGACGCACGTCGTCCAGCAGGCTCCAGCCGTGTCGAGGCGGATCAACCGCCTGATGAGCACCGCGACGTATCAGGCGCAGACCGTCGGACCCGGCCGTCGCGGCGGCAGCAAGGCGTCCGACATCGACGGCCTCTTGACGACGTACGCCACCTTGAACGGCAGCGAGGTCAACGTCACCAAGCGCAAGGCTGCGCTCGACGTCATCAAGACGAAGGCGGCTGCATACCAGGTCGCCAAACCGGGCGGACCACGTACGCCAGGCGTCGTCACGCTCGAACAGTCCGTCGACACCGAGCTGTCGTTCATCGCCCCGGCCGCCGACTCGATCGCCAGGCGTGACACGGCGTCGCTCGACGCAGCTCGTCAGGCGATCGTCGGCCAGGACGCGTTTCTGGCGGCGAAGTCGGCGGGCCACCCCGTGTTGTCGACGCAGGATCCGGACTGGGGAAAGCTGCTGTCATCGGCGATGAACGCCGGCGACCGCAAGACGATTGCCGCAGCGTTGATCGCCGACGACCTCGCCAAACTCAAGGCGTTGGCCGTCGCCGGGACGACCGATCAGCTGCTGAAGGACATCCTCACCGAGGTGCTGGCGAACGAGGGCGAGATGGCCTTCGGCGAGGGTGCGTTGAGCTCCGGAGCCAGCCTGTCGACCGGGCCGCAGAAGGCACTCACGGGCAAGGACTTCAAGGTCGACCTCAACATCTCCTCCAACCCTGACGGGTCCGCAGAGCGGCTCAGCTCGCTGGTTCACGAGATGACGCACGTTGCGGTGCAGACCAAGTTCAGGAACACGGCGATCCACCTCGCCTTCAACGCCGGGGAGACGGACGGAACCGTCCTTGCGTTGTCGGCGAAGCGGACCACGCAGCTCGCCGATCTGGCGAAGGACCTGACGACCACGAAGGAAGATTTCGGACCGAACAGGGAGTCGCTGCTCCGCAGCAAGCTCGAGTATCCCGTCACCGGCAAGAACACGTTGAAGAGTTACGCCGACACCTTTTCCAAGAAGGGCGACGTCCCGAAGGCCGACTACGACCGCATCATCGGCCTTGTCGACCAGGGCGCCAACAACACGCTCATCGAGTTCGACACGGTCATCAACCAGATGTGGTTCATGCTGCAGCAGTGGGGCGTCTCCAAGACGAACGCCTTCTCCGTCCGCCTCGAGGCCGTCGCCCGGGAAGCCCACACCTACCGAACGAGCTGACGCCGGGACGGCCTGCTGCCAGCACTGCAGCCGGTCTAGTGGGCGACGTCGTAGACCATCTTCTGGATGCCGTCGGGTAGACCTCGCGTTCGGTCAGGGCGAGCGTCGTGGTGTCCTTGTCGGAATCACTGAACAGCCGCTTGCCGGCGCCGAGCAGCAGCGGAACACGAGCAGGTGGTAGCGATCGACGAGGCTGGCGTCGGCGAGGCCGGCGCCGAGCGTCGCGCTGCCGTGGACTGCGATCGGTCCGCCCTCTGTCTCTCAGGGCGGCGACGTCGTCGATCGACCGCAGGACCGTCGCCGGCCAGCGCGCGTCGTCGCTTTCGAGCGCCGACGACACGACGTACCTCGGCATCGCGTTCTACCCGGCGAACGATGTCACCGTCCATCCGCTCGAGGCGGCGCTCCTGGAGCTCCTCGGGCGGGCTGTACTTCTGGATCCTCGAGACGATCTCCGCAAAGGAGACTTCTACAGCGTGTCGGCCATGACCAGCTGCTGAAGGCCGACGTCTGGATCCAAATGGACGCCGCCTGACCGTCCCGGGGAGATCAGTACCAGGACCAACGGATCACCCGCATAGCAGCGATTCTGTGCTCGTACCGAGTGCGTGGATCGTAGGAGGTTGACTCACCAATGATCGTCTACGCGCTGGGCGGACAGCTACGGAGAACAGCGCCTGAGGAGTATCCATCGATGTCGGTGCGGACACACCAAGGTCGGTCCTCCGGCCCAAGCATGTCCAATTCTGGCCGAACTTTCTGTGTCACTCAAGTCTGGAGGTATGGCTTAGCGACTGCTGCTCGCACTCGGGTCTCGTCGTCGAACAGCCTGAGCTGTTCGACGACGTCGTCGAATGGGTCCTCGATATTCAGGCCGGCCGTGCGGGCGAGGTCGATGATTGCTTGACGGAGCACGAATGGTCCGCCTTCCCAGGTGTGACGGTCCAGGTAGGCGCAAACCGACGCAAGAAGGTCTCCGATGACGTCGTTGCGACGGTCGACGAGTGTCCGATGTGCCGTCGTCACTGCTGACGTTTCGGCTGTGTGAGCGCGACAGGCGGCGGCGTAGATGACCGCTGTTGCATCTCGAAGTTCAGCGATGAGGGCTGGTGTCATTGCGCTCATGGCTGGAAGGTGCAGCCGCCGGTGGGCAGCGCGGCAAGGTCGGGGACGGGAGCGTTGTTGAAGATGGCCGCTACGAGCGTCTGCGGGCAGCGTCGTTGTCCTGCGTAGTGGAGCTCGAGGTGCAGGTGTGATGCGCCGGATCGTCCGGTGTCGCCGGAGTTTGAGATGTGTTGGCCGACGGTGACGTGGTCGCCGCCGATGACGAGGAGGACGCTGTTGTGGCAATAGGTCGCTCGTAGGCCGTTGTCGGCTTGGATGGTGATCCCCATGCCGCACGTGGCGCAGCCGACGGGCGGGTTGCCGCCATCGCACCCGGCGGTCCACCAGTTTGCGTTGAACAGCGTGGTGCGTACGACTTGGCCGGCGGTGATCGCGAAGACGGGCGTTCCAGATGGCATCATCAGATCGACGGCAGGGTAGTCGTGGTGCGGTTGCATGATGCCGGCGTTTGTCAGGACGTCGCGTGGAGCTGGAAGGGCCCATTGGCCATATCCGTTCGTGTCGCCTGAACAGGTTGTCGCTCGGGGTCCGGTGACCGGGGCCGCTTGTAGCTTTTGGTAGACGGTCTACGCAGCGGCACTGACGGATCTCACCGCAGGACGGCCCGGGACCGGAATGGACTGGGATCAGTACCTCGTCCATCTGGAGCCGGTTCCTGCGGTCACCACGGCGCACTCCATCCTGCAAGCGTGGAACAGCACTGCGTTCAACGGCAACGTGCGCGAAATGTCATGACCCTCGACGACAACCTGCTCGAGGTTCTCGATCGGCTGACGACCAAGCTGCGTTGGCGTTGCAGCAGGTCGTTCCAGACGACCGCCGAGGTTCTCACTGACGCCGTGGAGGATTGGGTCGCTCAACACGCCGCCGAGTTCAATCGCTCGGAACCGTTCGCATCAGTACCAACGACTTCGGACGTTCTGGCGGCGGCGCTGCGCAATCTCATCGAAGCCGTCCACGTACTGTCGACAAGCAGCGCTCGCCCAGAGCTGGACCTGTCCACGGCATTGACGGAAGCAGTCGATGAGTGGCTGTCATCGACGCTGTTGAGCACGGGGTTCGAGCAAGATTCCTGAGGGGTGACCTCTGCACGTGGCGGTGAGTCAGGGACCGATCGGCCGGTTGCCTTTGGCTCGTCGCCCGCTCGATTGTGGGGGAGGCTGGTTCCACCCGTCGAGGATGACTTGGCCCGCTCCTGCCTTGTCGGTCTGGTGAGTTTCGCTGACGGCTGCACGTACCCATTCAGCAAAGCCTGGCTGGGTGAACGTCAGTTGGTCACGACCGGCGCTCGCGAGGACCTGATGATCGTTGATGAGATCGGTGCGTCGTGTCGACAACGCAGCAGTGGTTTTGCCGAGTCGTTCAGCGATGGCGGACGGGGCAACGATGCCGGTGGCGCGGTCGACGAGGTCGGCAGCGGCTTGCAGGTATTCGCGATGCCCTGAAGGGATGTGGCGCCAGCGGGTCGTGAAGACTTGTTCTTCGAGCGTGGCGAGCGCGTCGGCGATCCCGATACGTGCAGCGGCACCGTCGATGACGTCGGCGTCGGTTGCGTCCCACGTGGCGGCACCGATGAGTTGGATGGCGTACGGGAAGCCACGGGACGCTTGGACAAGGTCGTGGAGTGCTGCATCTTCGATCTGGCGACGCGATTCCCTGATCGGGATGGCGAACGCTGCCTCGGTGTCGTCGGCGTCGAGGTTGCCGATCGTCGTGAACTCCTGGCGTTCGAGTGACGAGGCAGCGTCGAGCCAGATCGATCGGGTCGACGGCAGCCCGGCAGCGAGGATCGCGACAGGCAGTGATTGGACGTTGGCGAGTTCCTGCATGACAGCAGCGAGTGTGGCGATCTCATCGGGCTGGGCTTGTTGGGCTTCGTCGATCCACACGACAACGATGCGATGTTTACGCGCGGCGAGTCGGGCGAGGCGATCGAAGCGTGTGAACGCCGAATCCGTCGATACACCACGGGGTCGTCGGGTCGCAGTTGCCGTGGCGACTCCTGGCACGCCGACAGTTGCGGAGGTGTCGACTGCACCGCCGGCGCGATGCCATCGCGATTGCAGTGCTCGTTCGACGACGGTTGCGCCGTAGTCGACTGCCTCGTGCAGCGGGCGCGAGCCGGCGGTCCAACGAAGTACGACAGCTCCGTATTCTTCGACGGCGAGGTTGACGATGGCGTTCAAGGCAACGGTCTTGCCGGCACCGCGTGGACCGATCAGGATCCGATGAAACCGTGCACGCCCGGGCCCTGCACG
>JAYTOR010000007.1:0-2176 GCA_043747685.1 Actinomycetota bacterium | reverse complement strand
CGATCGCCGACATGCCGTTGGAGACACGACGGTCCGGTGTCAGATGGCGGTGTCGAGGACGACCTGGCCGTTCTTCAGGCGGATCATGCGGTCGAGGTGGACGTGGTCGAGTAGCTGGCGGTCGTGGGTGATCAGCAGGACCGTTCCGCCGAACGTGTCGAGCGCCTGTTCCAACTGTTCGATCGCCGGCAGATCGAGATGGTTCGTCGGCTCGTCGAGGATGAGGCAGTTCGCACCCCTCGCCATCAACAGCGCGAGGACCGCGCGTGTCCGCTCTCCCGGTGACAACGACGACGTCGGCCGGTCGACGTGGGCGGCGACGATGCCGAACTTGGCGAGCAGCGTGCGGGCGTCGCTGACGACCTTCATACCCGTCGCGCTCATGAATGCCGTCAACAACGAATCGGCTCCGGTGAGCTGTCCACGGGCCTGCTCGATTTCGCCGACGACGACGCTCGGGCCGAGATGTCGCTCGCCAGATGTCAGTTCGGCGCGGCCGACGAGCGCGTCCACCAACGTCGTCTTGCCGCTGCCGTTGGTACCGACGATCGCCACACGTTCACCGAATCCGATGAGCAGATCGACCGGCCCCAATGTGAACGACCCGCGCTCGACAACGGCACGATCGAGGCGGGCAACGATCGCCCCACTGCGTGGCGCCTCGGCGAATGTCAGATGCAGGTCCCACGACTTGCGGGGAGAGTCGACAACCTCCAGCCGCTCCATCGCCTTCTCCGTTCGAGCCGCCTTGCCGGCCAGTTGCTCGGTCTGGTTGATCTTGAAGGCCTTGATGTTCTTGTCGTTGTCGGTGGGCTTCTTCTTCGCCTTGCTGAGCCCCTGTGTCGCCCATTCACGCTCGCGTTGGGCACGCGATGCCAGGCCGGCGCGCTTGGTGTCGTAGACCTCGAAGGCCTCTTCGGCACGGCGCCTGGCGACTTGGCGTTCCGCCTGATATGTGGCCCAACCGCCGGCGTACAGCGTGCCGCGATGGCTGAACTCGTCGAGTTCGAAGACGTCGGTGACGATCGTGTCGAGGAACGCACGGTCGTGGCTGACGAGCGCTACGGGAGCGCTCAATCCCTCGATCCAGCGTTCGAGAACCGCCAACCCGTCGGTATCCAGATCGTTCGTCGGCTCGTCGAGCAGGTAGACGTCGTACCGGCTGAGGATCAGTGCGGCCAGACCGGCGCGGGCTGCCTCGCCGCCGGACAGCGAGGCCGTCGGCTGGTCGATCAACGTCGCTGACAGACCGAGCGACGCCCACGCCTCGCCGATACGCGCCTCGAGATCGGTACCGCCGAGGTTCATCCAGCGATCGAGCGCCACGCTGTAGCGGTCGCCGGCATCGGGATCGGTACCGGCGAGCGCGGCGGTCGCCGTATCGAGTTCGGCACTCGCTGCGCCGACCCCTGTTCGCCGAACGAGGTAGTCCCTCACCGTCTCTCCGTTCAGCCGCGACCGCTCCTGCGGCAGGTAGCCGACGGTCGCATCAGGGGGCATCGTCGTCACGACTCCCATGTCCGGCCTGATCTCACCGGCGAGCACGCGTAGCAGGGTCGTCTTGCCGACCCCGTTCGGTCCGACGACGCCGACCCGATGACGTGAAACGAGCGCCAGGTCGATCGATTCGAGCGTCGTCAACCTGCCGCGCACGACCGTCACGTCGCGGGCGTTCAGCGATGCGAATGCCATCCCCCTACATTGCCCGCCAGTCGCCTGCTGTGTCCACCGCGTTGCGCTTAATTCGGTTCGGGACTTCGCTCGACAACGCGGGAACTCGTTGGAGGATGTGGCGTCAAAGGACAACATGACTCGTCGTTCCCTCGCCATCCTCACATCGCTCTCGCTCGGGTTGCTCGCCTGCACGAACGTCACCCGAGCCACCACGTCGGGTACCGACGTCTCGGTACCCGTGGCACCGGGGTCACCGACATCAATCCCGACGTCAACCCCGATCACGACGACGAAGACGACCTCGAATCCGGCGACGCGACCGACGACCCCAGTGACAGCGGATGGCAGAGGTTGGATCGGTGGTGAACCCGGCTGATCGTCGAAAGGGAGCGGGGGCACCTCGCGAACGAGTGGCAGCGGTGCAGACGAAGCCGTCGACGCCACGCCGGCGATGTCCACCGGTCGTGGCACCGTCACCGCCTCGGCGGGAACTGCGGCGGGA
>JAYTOR010000006.1:0-12231 GCA_043747685.1 Actinomycetota bacterium | reverse complement strand
GTCTCGATCCCGTTCTCGTCAACCAGGGCTCCGGGGTCGATGATCGCCTCGGCAGACCATTTGGCGACGCAGGCCGGAATGAGCGTCTACTCGCTCGGCGGCAACGCCATCGACGCGGCGATCGCCACCAACGCGGCGATCGCTGTGACCAGTCCGCAGCTCTGCGGGCTCGGCGGTGACCTCTTTGCGCTCATCCACGTCGACAGCAAGGTCTTCGCGATCAACGCCAGTGGCCGAGCCGGCAGTGGCAGTAGTGCTGCCGATATGCGCGACGAAGGATTGCTGGAGATGCCGTTCCGGCACGATATCCGGACGGTGACCGTGCCGGGTTGCGTGGACGGCTGGTGCGCGCTGCATACGCAATTCGGTCGCCTGCCACTGGCGCGCATCCTCGCACCGGCAATCCGACTGGCAGAGGACGGCTTCCCTGCGTCGCCGCTGTTGGTCGGCTCGTTGAACCGCCTCGACGACCGAGGGCGCGTCTCGTTGCACGAACTCGTCTCCCAGGCGCTTCGGCCGGGGGACAGAGTGCGTCGTCCCGGTGTCGCCAGAGCGCTGCGGTCCATCGCCGCCGAAGGACGCGACGGCTTCTACCTCGGCGAGTTCGGCGACGGCCTGCGCCACATGGCGAGGGGGCTGTTCAATCAGTCGGACCTCTCGAAGCCGGGGCCGGAGTGGGTGCAGCCACTGTCGCAGCCCGCCTTCACGAAGGTGCTGCACACGATCCCGCCGAACTCGCAGGGCTATCTGACGCTTGGTGCCGCCGGGCTCGCCGATCGGCTCGATCTCCCTGGTGATCCGGACGATCCACTCTGGGCGCACTTGTTGATCGAAGCGGCGACCGCCGCTGGCCATGATCGGCCCGCAGTGCTGTTCGACGGCGCGGACGGCCCTGCCCTTCTCGCCTCGATCGCCGGCCGGCTCGGGGACATCGACGTCGGCGCCGCCTCTCGTCGTATCGTGCCGACGGACGATGGCGACACGACCTACCTGTGCACCGTCGACTCAGAACGGATGGGGGTGTCACTGATCCAGTCGAACGCCTCGGGATTCGGGTCATGGCTCGTCGAACCGAATACGCAGATCAACCTGCACAACCGGGGGTTGGGTTTCTCGCTCGAGGAAGGCCATCCGGGCGAACTGGCGCCAGGTCGGCGTCCGCCGCACACGCTGTCACCTGCGCTGGCCACCAACGCCGACGGTTCACTCGCCGCCGTCTTCGGAACAATGGGAGGCGACGCCCAGCCACAGATCCTGCTGCAGATCGCCGCCCGCCTGTTCCTCCACGGGGAGAGTCCGGCGATGGCGATCAACGCCGGTAGGTGGGCGCTCAACGGGCCGGTGACCGGCTTCGATACGTGGACCGCAGCCGAGGGGCCGCATGTGATCGTCGAGGGCCACATCGCAGAACAGTGGAGCGACGGTTTGCGAGCACTCGGCCACCGCGTCGTCATCCTGCCGCCGTTCGACAGCTCCTTCGGCCATGCCCACGCCATCGTCGTCGAGCCGAATGGCCTGCTCGCCGGCGCCGCCGATCCACGCACGACGGTCGGTTCGGTCGCCGGCCTTTGACCCGTGAGCGAGGAACGAGCAAACGATGGAGGCCGAAGCTCAGTCGGTCGCGGCGGCGATCAGGCGGTAGAGCATGTCGGTGTCGAGGTGCTCCTCGATAGCGTCGGCGATGAGGTCGAAGCGACGCTCACGTTCGGCCCGGAAGCTGATGCCTGCCGGCACGAACCGCTTGGCCCGCCTCACCGCGAGTTCGTCCAGGAAGCGGCCACGGAAGCCGTCGTGCTCGAACAAACCGTGCAGGGTCGTGCCGCGAATCGATCCTTCGCTGTTGATGGTGCCCTCGTTTCCGTCGTCGAGCGGCACCCAACCGGTCCCACCTTCCACCCGTCCGTGGTGGATCTGGTAGCCGCTGACCGCCGCATGGTCGAACCGACGGAGGATCTTCTCGGCGCCGAAGCGTGTGCCCACCTCCGGCAGCCAACCGAGGCCGGCGACCTGCCCGGCCCGTGATTCGTAGTCGTCCTCGATCGTCGAGCCGAGCATCTGGTACCCGGCGCAGATACCGAGGATGTCGGCGCCGCTCGAGCGGATCGCCTGATCGAGTCCGTTCGTTCGCAGCCAACCCAGGTCGCCCACCGTCTCCTTCGAGCCCGGGAGGATGACGAGGTCAGGTCGGCCGAGTTGTCCGACATCGGTGACGAAGCGGACCGTGACGCCGGGCTCCAGCGCCAGCGCGTCGAAGTCGGTGTAGTTCGACAGCCGCGGCACGCGGACCACGGCGATGTCGAGGCCGTCGCCAATCGCTCCTGCGGCGCATGGTCGGGGCGCGTCGAGCGCCAGTGAATCCTCGGCATCGAGCCACAGGTCACGCAGCATCGGGATCACGCCGAGCGTCGGCACACCGGAGCGCTCCAGGAGGCTCGCCGTCCCGTCGCCGAGCAGTGCAGGATCACCGCGGAAACGGTTGATGATGAACCCCTTGACGAGCGGGCGGAGATCGTCGGGCAGCAGGGCAACGGTGCCGTAGAGGTGGGCGAAGACGCCGCCGCGATCGATGTCACCGACGACGACCGCGTTCATGCCGGAGTGCTTGGCGATCGCCAGATTGACGATGTCCCGATCGAGCAGGTTGATCTCGGTGGGAGAACCGGCGCCTTCGACAAGGACGACGTCGAAGCGTTTGCGCAGCTGGGCAAGTGCATCCAGGACCATCTCCCGCAGTTGCGGCTTGTGCTCGTGGTACTCGGCAGCCGACATCACGCCCATCGGATGCCCCATCACGACGACCTGCGACGAACGGTCGCCCGTCGGTTTGAGCAAGATCGGGTTCATCAGCGCCTCGGCCTCGATGCCCGCCGCCAACGTCTGAGCGCCCTGGGCTCTGCCGATCTCGTCGCCGTCACGGGTCACATAACTGTTGAGCGCCATGTTCTGCGACTTGAACGGGGCCACCGAGACGCCGTTTCGGGCCAACAGCCGGCACATGCCGGCGACGAGTGTCGACTTGCCGGCGTCGCTCGTGCAACCGCAGACCTGCAACGCCCCGCGCAAACCCGCCGGCACCGCCCCGCTACCCACGCCACGTCACCGGCGTATCCCGCAACCGTCCCGCCGACCGTCGCTCCTGCGAGCGTCGCTCCTGCGAGCGTTTGAGCACTTCTGCGTCGTGGTGTCCCGAAACTGCACCATCGCTTCGGAGGGAGCGGACTGCTCGGGTCATGCGAGGCGGAGACGGATGGTGCGTTCGAGCGAGCCGTCGACCAGTTGATCGAGGCCGAGGCACGGTGCGCCCATCAACTCGGCGAGGTCACCGGCGAGGCCGAGGGCGATGTGATCCGACTCGGCATCGATGACGACGCACGGAATACCGTGTTCGGCGAATCGGCGGGCACTGGTGCGGCTTCGCTCGACGGCATCGGCCGATCCGGTAGCGCGGCCATCGGTGACGACGACGACGAGGGGCTGCAGCGCCTGGTCACCGCTGGAGCCGGCGGCAAGGCGGAACGCTTCGTCGAGTCCGTCGGCAATCGGCGAGGTGCCACCCGTCGGCAGTTCCGCCATGCGTGCCTGGGCGATCTCGATGGACGCCGTCGGCCGCAGGACCAGCGACGCACCGCCTCCTGAGAACGTCACCAACGCCACACGGTCGCGTCGCTGGTACGCATCGGTGAGCAGGCCGAGAACAGCCCCCTTGGCGACCGACATCCGCTGCGTCGCCCCCATCGAGCCGGATGCGTCGACACAGAGGATCACGAGGTTGCCGGTCTTGCCCGTACGCACGGCGACGCGCAGGTCGCCCATCTGCACGCTCGTCGCTGACCTGGTCGTCGCCGGCTTACTCGACGATGGGTCAGCGCCTCGCCCTTCGACCGCCCGCCGTTCGGCGAGGGCTGCCGCGGTGTCGACGACGGCGACGGAACTGGCGTCGACGATCGGATTGCGGGCGTCGGGAATCTTGCCACGTACGAAGCGACCGCGTGGCGACGCATTCGTGTTCCGCCGACCCGTCGGAGCGAACCGCCTCGATCCGGTGATGAACGTCGGTGGAGCGCCGACTGGCGCTGGCGGGTCCGCTGGACGAGTCGGAGGGTTCGGTTGAGAGAACGACTCGTCGAGTTCCGTCGGCTCCTCGTCGGCATCGGAATCAGTGCCGACCTTGGGATCGGAATCGACCTGGGGATCAGTCCTGGTCGAGCCGTCAGACGGGTCCGGCGCGTGTGGCTCATCGTGGGAGGTCGGACGGTTGCGCTTGGCCTCGTCGAAGGCGTCGTCGAGTTCCTGTTGCGAGATACCCGGCGGCTCCAGCGGCGAGCGACGACGGCGATGGGCCAGGACGAAACCGGCGACGGCTCGTACGTCGTCATCGTTGGCAACGTCTCGGCCTGCCCAGGCCGCATGTGCCGCTGCGCCACGGCAGAGCATCAGGTCGGCGCGAAGACCCTCGGCGCCGACCGCAATGGCGAGCGAGCAGGCGGTGTCGACGACCGAGTCGGGAACGACCGCCACCGCCTCCGACGCCAGCCGGTTGCGCAACATCTGGTCGTCGTCGGCGTATCGATGGTCGATTTCTCCGCGATCGAAGGCCATCCGCCTTCGTACGGCGAGCGATCGCTCGATTGGCGAGACCGAGGCCCTGACGTCAACGGCGAACCCGAAGCGGTCGAGGAGTTGCGGGCGCAGTTCGCCCTCCTCGGGGTTCATCGAACCGATCAGCACGAAGCGGGCACGATGCTGATGCGTCACTCCGTCGCGCTCGATGCGGTTGAGTCCGCTGACGGCGACGTCGAGCAGCGAGTCGATCAGGTGATCGGCAAGCAGGTTGATCTCGTCGACATACAGCACTCCGCCATCTGCAGCCGCCAGCAGACCCTGTCGAACGGTCGGCGTGCCGTCGCGCAGCAGTGAGGCGAGATCGATGGAGCCGATGACGCGATCCTCGGTCGCCCCGAGCGGCAGTTCGACGAACGGCGCGTTCCCCGGCAGCAATGCCGCCAACGAGCGGGCCAGTGTCGTCTTCGCGGACCCCTTGTCACCGCGCAGCAGTACCCCGCCGAGCAGCGGCTCCTTGGCCGCCAGCAGTAACGCCAGCTTGGCGTCGTCCTGTCCGACGACGGCCGAGAACGGCAGCACCCCGCTCATCGCGATTCTTCCCAGCCTTCGGCTTCGAGAACGGCGCTGCGCAGCGCGGCGATCGCTTCAGGGCTGGCGTTCCACATGCCGCGCTCATCGGCTTCGAGTAGGCGTTCGGCGATCGATTTCAGCGCCCACGGGTTGGACTGCTCGAAGAACTTGCGGATCTGCGGATCTGCGACATAGCTCTCCGTCACCCGTTCGTACATCCAGTCGTCGACAACCTGCGCCGTGGCGTCGTAGCCGAACAGATAGTCGACAGTTGCGGCCATCTCGAACGCGCCCTTGTAGCCGTGGCGTTGCATCGCCTCGATCCACCGAGGGTTGATGACGCGGGTGCGCACCACTCTGGCGGCTTCCTCTGCGAGGCTGCGCACGACGGGAATCGCCGGGTTGGCGGTGTCGCCGAACCATGCCTTCGGGTCGCGTCCCGTCAGTGAGCGGATGGTGGCGATCATCCCGCCGTGGTCCTGCATATAGTCGTCGGAGTCGAAGATGTCGTGCTCGCGGTTGTCCTGGTTCTTGACGGCGACTTCGATGGCGGCGAAGCGCCGACGCATGGCGTCTTCGTTGGCGACGCCATAGCCGGCCTTGCCGTACGAGAAGCCCGACCAGGCGATGTAGACGGCTGCGAGGTCGTCTCCCGATCGCCAGTTGCGGCTCTCGATCAGTGTGAGGATGCCGAGGCCGTACGAACCGGGCGACGGTCCGAACACGCGGGGGTCTGTCCCCTGTCGGATGACGAAGTTCTCCTCAGGCGTCTCGTCGAGTGAACCAATCAGTTCAACAGCGTCGTCGAGGAGTGCGACGAGGTTCGGGAAGGCGTCGCGGAAGAACCCGGAGATGCGCAGCGTGACGTCGATTCGGGGCCGACCGAGCTCGGAGAGCGGGATGACGTTCAGCCCGACGACACGGCGTGACTCGACCTCCCACCGCGGGCGGACACCCATCAGCGCCAACGCCTCGGCGACATCGTCTCCCTGGGTGCGCATGATTGCCGTGCCCCACAGCACGAGGCCGACGGTCGTCGGGTAGGTACCCTCCTCTGCAAGATGGCGATCGAGCAGCGCGTTTGCCAGCTTGACGCCGACGTCCCAGGACAGTTCTGTCGGCAGCGCCTTCGGGTCGATCGAATAGAAGTTGCGACCGGTCGGCAGCACGTGCGCGCCCCCACGGGTCAGCGTGCCGGACGGACCTGCTGGAACGTAGCGACCGTCCAGTCCACGCAGCAGGTTCGTCAGCTCGTCGCCCGTCATTCGGAGTTTGGGAACGAGCCAGTCGCACACCCAGGCAATCGTCGGCAGGTCGTCGTCCGCTGAGACCCACCCACGCGACGCAGCGTCTTCGACGAGTTCCCTGCAGCGACCCTCCAAGGCGTCGAAGTGCTCGGGCAGCGACGCATCGACCCCGAGTGCGGAGGCAACGGTCAGGCGCAGTGAAGGGATCGTTCCGTGGCCGAGCCTGGTGATCGCAAGGATCAGATCGATGAGGTTTGAACCATCCGGTACATCGCCGAGGATGTGCAGCCCTCCTCGGATCTGGGCGTCCTTGAGACCGCACAGATACCCGTCGACGTTGACGATGATGTCATCGAAACCGTCGGCGTCCGGAACGTTGTCGAGCCCGAGATCTCGGTCGATCGACGAATCGGTGATCTGCTCCCAGATCTTGTTCCTCAGTGCCGGCAGCTTCGCAGGGTCGATCGATTGCAGCTGGGCGTACTCGTCGAACAACTGCTCCAAGCGGGCGAGATCGTCGTATGTGTCGGCACGGGTCATCGGCGGCAGCAGGTGGTCGATGACAACGGCGTGAGCGCGCCGCTTCGCCTGCGTGCCCTCTCCAGGATCGTTGACGACGAACGGGTAGAAGAACGGGACATCGCCGATGGCCAGGTCCGGATAGCACGAGCCTGACAAGCCGACGGCCTTGCCAGGCAGCCATTCGAGCGTGCCGTGCTTACCGAGGTGGACGATGGCGTCAGCGCCCCAGCCCTCGTCGAGCCAACGATAGAAGGCGAGGTAGTGGTGCGCAGGCGGCAGGTTCGGCGAGTGATAGACGGCGACGGGATCGTCACCGTATCCGCGCGGCGGCTGGATGACGACGAGTACGTGGCCGAGGTCGACGCCGCTGAAGACGAGCGAACCGTCGTGCACCCGCTGGCGTCCGGGAGCCACACCCCACTTGGCCTCCATGTCACGACGCGGTTGCTCTGGCACGGTCGCGAACCAACGCAGGTAGTGCGCCGTGCTCATCGCCCCGACAGATTGCGCGATCTGCTCCGGCGTCAGGAACTCGGCGTCATAGGTCAGCCCGTCTGCGAGTTCGGCCATCAGCTCATCGCTCGTCGCAGGGATGCGGTCGACGCGGTACCCCTGATTGCGCAATGCGTGGAGCATCTTGATCGCCGAAGCCGGAGTGTCGAGCCCGACGGCATTGCCGAGACGGCTCCGTTTGGTCGGATAGGCGGACAGCACAATGACGACCTTGCGAGCAGCAGGCGGCTGTACCCGCAGCCTGGCGTAGCGCACGGCGATACCGGCAACCCTGGCGACGCGATCGGGCACGGTCCGGTAGGCACGAACGGCTGAACCGAGGAAGTCACCGTCGTCGACGACTTCGTAGAAGGCGAACGCCGGGGCGATGATCCGGCCATCGAATTCGGGGATGGCGATCCCCTGCGTCACGTCGAACGGACCGAGGCCAGCGTCGGAATCCATCCACTGCTCCGACGTCGAACTGCACGACGGTGCCTGGATGATCGGCACGTCGAGGCCGGCGAGTGCACTGACCTCCCACGCCTCACCGTCCAACCCGCCGGCTCCACCGGGGGTTCCCGCAGCAGCAGCGACTCCACCTGCGGCGAGCACCGTGGTGATCAGCACATCGATCCTGTGCGAACGCAATACCTCGACAGCGGGCGCACCGTCGGTTCCGCGCAGCGAGTAGCACGAGACGGCGAGCGCCTGGCCGCCTTTGGCCTCGACGGCTTCGCACAGATCGGCGATGAACTGCGTGTTCCCGGCGACGAGATGGGCGCGATAGAAGACGATGCCGACGAGCGGCTTGGCAGCGTCACGAACCGCCGGCGCCCGCCAGATGGAGACATCGGGAACGGCGGCAGGAGCCTCGAAGCCGAAGCCTTCGAGCAACACGGTGTCGGCGACGAAGCGCATGAGGTTGGCGAGATTTTCCGGGCCGCCCTGAACCAGATAGGCAAAGGCTTCGGTGATCAACGAAGCGGGGACCGTCGACAGCCGTGTCAGCTCAGCGTCGGGGAGCGCTTCGCCTGCAAAGGCGATGAACGGGATCTCGCGACGCACGCATTCGGCACGCAACTGATCGAACCCCTCCTCCCACGCCCGCCGACCGCCGAGCAGTCGCACGAGCACGCAGCGCACGCCGTCGAGGTCCAGCGAAGCGGTGTACGGCGACCCGGCACGGACCGCCGCGAAGCCCTCCGGCAGGCCTTCCGCAGCCGTGCGTAGGGCCAGCACTTCGGTCGCAGCGGTGGTCAGGAAGACGATCATCGTGCAGCCGCCAGCAACTCGGAGCGGCGGGTCGCATCGAGATCTGCGGCGCTGGTCAGGCTGCAGTCGCTGCACTTGAAACCGCCTTGGCACTGGTACCACAGGCAGCAAACCGTCCTCGTCCAGAACCAACCGGTGTCGTGGCCCTCACGGACGATCTCGTGGTTGCCGAGCCCGTCGATCCACGGCGCGGCGGCGTCGGCGAACTCGGCGGCACGCGCCTGGATCGCCACCCGATCGGCATCAGGCGCGCCGTCGAGGGCGCGGAAAACGGTAGAGCAGGCAGCCGCGACATTGCCCCACAACAGCCGTTTGCCGATCGTGATGGTGGCGAGGATGGCGTCGATATGTGGTGCAAAGTGCCCAGAGAACAGCTCGCCGACGACTTCCTCGGCGCTGCGGATCGCAACGGCGGGGTCATCGATGGCAACGGCCCCAGGACGGTTCCGCGTGATCTTGACATACGTGTTGCCGGGCGAGCAGTTCGGCACCGGCAACCCCAGCGCCCACGGAGCGAGCACGACACTGGCGATACGAAAGGCGTAGGAATGGACGAAAAGCGAGGCGGCGATCATCTCGTCAGCGGTGCCTCGCCCGCCGGACGTCGAACGGACGAGTTCGAGCAGCCTGACGGGCGACTCGATCAACGACGAGCAACCGATCCACCCCTGCGCTGGATCAGCGATCACTGCAGGATCAGTGGTCACTCGTAGATAGTCGACGTTGGCGGTGACCTCGGCGAGCACGTCGCCATAGGACGGCGGCGAGGGGGGTGGGGCTGCCGGATGGACAGACGATTCGTGCATGTGGACTTCTCCCGGTCGGATTTGGTTCGACGCAGGTGTCCTGGCTCCCGGATCATCGCTCCCCTCCGGCCTTCCAACCCGAATGGGCCGTGACCATAGTGTGGAGGTTTGCTCCCCGGTGACAGTTGCGGGTACAGCTCCGGATTCTCACCGGAATTCCCTGTCGCGTTCGTGCACTCTACCGGCGACCGCGGATGCCAGCAGAGCGCCGCTCGCGTTGGCGACGTCGGCGAGCTGTCAGCCGAGGAAGGGGTCGAGGCGGTCGACGACGTCGTCGAGGGCCTTCCAGTCCCCGAGGAAGGCGTTGTAACGGATGTGGTCGACGCCGATATGGATCAGGCAGCAGCGGATCCGCTCCTCGAGATCGACGACGACGAGGCCGATCTCGCCGAAGTGCTGCTTTGCACGCTGCCAGATGCGCAGCGCATCGATCGTCGGGTACCACGGCGACCAGAACTCGATCAGCGCGATGTCGTACAGGTGATCGCCCCAGATCGAGCAGCCCCAGTCGAACACGCCGCTGATCAGCCCGTCGGCGACGAGGATGTTGCGGTTGACCGGATCGCCGTGGACGAGGTGGCGCTCACCATTCGGGAGGGCCTCAGCGAGCACGTCCATCTGCTCGAGGCCTCGCCGGAATGCCGCCGAGGCCCGCGGCGACTGCGCCATCCGGTCACGCCAACCTCGGGTGCGATCGGTCGGATCGTCGCCGTCGACACTCACCAACAACGAGCGCCAGTTCGGCTGGGTGCCGACGCCGTCAGCTCCCCAACCGCCGTACCCGCAGCCGGCAGGAGGCACGATCGAACGCATCGCGTCGAGCATTCCGAACAGCGACGGCATCACGGTCTCCCACTGCGCCGACGTCAGATACTCGAGCGGTGCTCCGAACACCCTCGTGGAAATGGCGTAGTAGCCGACGTACGCAACGCCCACCGTGCCGACGTCGGTGACCGTCGGAACCGGCAGTCCAGCTCGCCGTAACGATCCGGCAAAACGGTCCTTCTCGAAGTCCTCGACAAGACGACCGAAGCGCACGACCATCGGTGCGCCGTCGAGCACGAACCCGAAGCACCGCGACCAGGCGCCCTCCCCCACGAGTTCGACGTCCGTCACCTCGACCACAGGTTGCCCGGCGAAATGGCGTCGGAGAAACGCCCCGGCCATCGCCGCATCGACCGAAGCGTCGTCCATGCGAGCGACCGTAGCCGCCGGCGGCTGGAGGCGCCCGACGAATTCAGACAGTCGTCGTGGCGTCGTGGCGTCGTGGCGTCGTGGCGTCGTGGCGTCCCGGGTACCCGAATGCGCCATCATGACGCCTCGTACCCGCTCGGAAATTCGTTGGCTCACACGCCCCGGAGGCCCCACAATGTGGCACATGCCAGCCGATGAATCGCCAGTCCCCACGAGTGATCACCCGACTCGGAGCGCTACCCCGGCGCGTCGCCATCGTCGGCGACCGCTCGGATTCCGGCCTTGCCCATCCGCAAATTTCGGCGCTGCTACCGATCCTCTGCGGGATCGATGGCGAACCGTTCGACGCCCATTGGCTGCACACCTCGACGCTCGATGACGAAACCGATCTCAGCGGATTCGACGGGATCTGGGCAGTGCCGGGCAGTCCGTATGCGAACTACGAAGGCGTACTGTCGGCGATCCGCATGGCGAGGACGCTGAAGATCCCGTACCTCGGCACGTGCGCCGGCAGCCAGCACCTGTTGCTCGAATTCGCCCGCAATGTCTGCGGCTTGGCGAACGTCGAACACGGCGAGATGAACCCTGAGGGACAGGTGCTGCTGCTCGTTCCGTCGGAGTGCAGCCTGCTCGGCGTGGAGGATGCCGTCACCGTGTTACCCGGCACCCGAGCGGCAGGGATCATGGGCGCCGGGCAGACAACCGAGCGGTTCTTCTGCCGCTTCGGGATGAACCGCCACTATCAACAGGTCCTCCGAGCGAACGGTCTCGTGATCAGCGCTGTCGATGCCGACGGCGATATGCGGATCGTCGAACTACCGGGTCACCCGTTCTTCGTCGGCACGCTGTTCCAGCCGGAGCTTTCATCGGACGAAACGTGGATCCACCCGATCATCAGAGCCTTCGCCGACGCCGTGACCGCCCACGCCGACGAACGAGCCTCGACCGCCATCGGCTGAGCCAGGGCCGCCGTCACCGCCGCCGCTGCCACGAACTGCACGGCTCAGTCGGCGAGTGGGCGGCGGGCGAGGAACACGAACTCCCGGCCTGGGCGGTCTGGTGCGTCCCGAACTTCCCGCAACTCGAATCGCGCGGCAACCAGGGATGCCTCGACGGCAGACCGTTCACGGAAACGCAGCGTCGAGACCGACTCCAACAGCAGATTTTCGACTGTGAAGTTGGTCGTCGAGCGGAACGTGACGAGTTCACCGTCGACGGTCGTGACCTCCTCCCACGACTCGACGACGCCGATCCCGGCGACGTCGACGGCGACGTGGGTGAGCGCCGGCGTCCATTGCTCCCATGCTCTGCGAGCTGGGTCACGCACCTCGAACACCAGCGTCCCGCCGGGCCGCAACGCAGAGCGAATGCCCCGCAGCGTCGCCAACCACTCGTCATCCGTCAGGAACACCTGGGCAACGTTGGCCGTCATGAATGCTGCATCCACCTGCATCGGCGCGAGCGTCGTCGCGTCGCCGTGCAGCCAGCGGACTCTCTCGCCCCCGGGCTTCGACGCAGCGATATCCAGCGAGGCTTTCGCTGGGTCGACGCCGACCACGTCG
>JAYTOR010000005.1:0-2803 GCA_043747685.1 Actinomycetota bacterium | reverse complement strand
CCCAATCCATGAGAGTTCAAGTCCCCCCTCGCCCACCGTAAAACCCCTGCTCAGCAGGTATTTTTGTCCACAGCCGGCCTCCTTCGAGGAGGGCTGCATTGCAGCTGAGCTCTACGATTCGACGATGATCACCGCAGCGATCCCAGTTCGACTCGCGACGGCGGCCGACGTCGACGATCTCGCTGCACTGCTGCATGATTTCAATAAAGAGTTCGAGACTCCCACGCCCGGGGCGGAAGTGCTTGCTCCGCGACTGCGCTCGCTGCTCGGGGGGTCGTCGACGTTCGCCATGCTGTGCGGCGCTTCGCCGATCGGGTTCGGACTAGTGACCCTGCGGTGGAAGGTGTGGTTCGTCGGCCTGGTGGGAATCATCGACGAGTTTACGTCGAGCCGTCGTCACGTGGGTGCGGGGTCGGCACTGCGCTGATGGCCGGCATCGAGCTGGAGTGCCGAGCCAGGTCGGTCGAATACGTCGAGATCAACGTCGACGCAGGCGACGACGGCCCGCGACGCTTCTACGAACGCCTCGGCTACGCCGGCGTCGAGGACACCGGCGAACCAGCGCTCTACTACTCACGCGAGTTGAGACAGCTCACGAGCAGCCGGTACGTCGCACCGTTCCGGGAGGGTTCAGCGATCGGCGCCGGACCCGGAACGCTGCGGCCCCAGCCGCGCTTGCGCGATTGTCTCGACCCCGATGTGCAACGTGGTTCAGGCCGTACCACCGCCAGCACCTGCATCTCGGACATGCTTCATCACGACCTCGAATTCGTCTGCTCGAAGCTGCGAGAACTCGACGGCGATGTATGTGCGGAAGTCGGTGCCCCGTTCGACACGCGCGACGCTGGCGATTGCGTGAAGGTGGCCGTCAGTGAGGTCGAGCGACACGACCAGTCTGTGCCCGACAGGAAAGCCGATCGGTTCGTTGAATGCCAGCAGCAGACCGCCGAAGGAGATGTCGACGGTCTGCGCGCTCGGCAGTTGCTGTTCAGCGGCGGAGGCGACCCTGGCGGTCACCGCAATGGCGTGCCGGGGATGCCTTCGTCGCTCGTCCATCCGCCGGGTCTACCCGCGCAACGGGAGTTCGATACGCACTCGGAGCCCAATCACCCATTCGACAGTCGGGACTTCAGCCGGCGATCAGACCGGGCGTCTTCAGCGCCCTGATTGGGCGGCGAGGAATGGGAGCCACGACTCCGGGATCACGTGCGCGTGCACCCGGTTCAGCAAGCGAATCGAACGGCGGGGCTCGAACGGTTCGCGCTTCAGCGACCACCCGTGCGACTTCGCCATCTCCTCCAACGTATGGTCCGCCTTCGCCGAATTGTGCGGAGCGCAGGCACCGACGAGGTTGGACCACGACCAACCGGCACCGCCGCGAGACCGCGGCAGGAGGTGGTCGATCGTCGACGCAGGGCGGTGGCATGCCACGTCGCCGATAACGAACTGGCAGACGTGTTGGTCACGTGCCAACACACCGCTGCGGGTGCACACCGGCATGTCACGCTTGAATGCCCATTTGGCAACCTGGCCGAGCAGGATCACTGCCGGCACGTCGACACTGACCGACGGCGAACGCATCGTCGTCACGATCTCGTCGGAGGCGGCGACAGCTTTGCCGTACCACAACAGCGTCACGGCCCGCTCGAACGAGACGATGCGGTCGGGCTGCCAGGCGGCGTCGAGGACGAGGACGCGGTTCATGGGTCGGCTCCTTTCTGACGCTCCGTCGAGTCTGCCTCACCCGGCGGGTGCTGTGTTGCGCAATGCAAGTGTCTCCGAGTCTGCACCATCCAGATCGTTGGCGTCGGCCGGATTTGCAACAACGCACGGGACCAGGACGTGTCTTCGTCGCACGGACGTCTCGGTGATCGACGTCTCGGTGATCGACGTCTCGGTGATGACATAGTGTCACCGACCGTGGAACGGAACGCTTCGAGTCTGGTGAGTGACACTCGTCCGCGAGTATCAGCACCTGCTCCGGGGAACCCCCGTGGCATCAGTGCCAGCAAGCATTTCCACCGCCTGCAGCTGAACACGCTGACGCGTGCCTTATTGCATGCACATCTCGTACGGTCGAAGCGTTCCGTCCCACGCGACTGCTAGCCAAGTGCCCACAGCAACGGAGCAGATGCGAGAGCGGGTCGTCGCCTCGATTGCCGCAGCGTTCCTCGACGGCGAGTGGACGCCGAACCCGATGGCGGCACGTGCCGCATACGGCCCCGGGCTGCTACTGACCGATGGCATGAGAACTCGCTGCGTTCGCCGTCGTGGCGTTCCCCGTCAGGCCAGGCGACGCTCCACGCCAATTGCGTGCCTCGCTGGAACGCTCTGCGCCATTCCACCGCCTGTACGATCCCGGCTCCGATGATCAGACGATCGATTGGAGCACGGTCCGGCCTCGACGTGCGATCGTCCCGACGGAGATGGGGACGCGTCGGTGGCCGGTCGAGCAGCTGGACACGATGGCCGATCTTCGCGAGATGCTCGGGCTCGTGGCGACGTCGCTCTCGTGGTTCGCCGACGCCCGCTCGTTGGAACGTTCGGCGACGGACGAAGCGCTCCGCCACTACCACTACCGCTGGATCCCGAAAGCCTCTGGCGGCTTGCGCCTGCTCGAGGCACCGAAGGGCACACTCAAATTCTTCCAACGGCGAATCCTTGCCGGCATTCTCGACTGCATTCCTCAGCACCCTGCGAGTCACGGCTTCCGCCGGGAACGTTCCGTACACTCGTTCGTCGAGTCTCACGTCGGCCGTGCGGTCGTCATCCGTATCGACCTCGAGAACTTCTTCGCCTCGGT
>JAYTOR010000004.1:0-9419 GCA_043747685.1 Actinomycetota bacterium | reverse complement strand
TCCTGCGACTCTTCGATCAACTCCTCGAACGCCTGGCCGTCGACCAAACGGCCTCGCCTCTGCAAAATCTTCATGTAGGACCCTCCTTGTCATGAGCGGTGCAGCACGTCTCGACGACTACATCACTTCGATGGAAGTTATTCGGAACGGAACGCATTTTGGATGACCAAATCCTCGGATTGTGTGCAGGTGGATATGCAGCGGGTGAGAGCAGCAGCGCTTCGTCTGCCATTTGAGCGACGACGCAGAGATGTTCGGGTGCCGCAAGAAAAAGGACTGCCTCGAGCTGTCGGGTGGGCAGTAACGGTCAGGCGTTGGCCGGTCGTGGAGTCGTTGCGATAAGTCTCCAGTTGCGTGTCGAATAGTCAAACGCTGAGTATTAAACTCAGAGCGTGATTTCCCGTGCCTCCCATACGACTCTTGCTCTCTTCGCCGGCCTCGCAATCGTCGCGGCCTCTTGCGGTTCATCCTCGAGCAGGTCGAGTTCGACCTCGGCGCCCGCTTCGCCAACCGCCGGAGCTACGAAGACAGTTGCAGGGTCGGTCACGGTGTTCGCAGCATCCTCGTTGACCGCAGCCTTCACCGAAGCCGGCAAGACCTTCAGCGCTGCCAATCCCGGAACGAGCGTGACCTTCAACTTCGCAGGCTCCAGCGCGCTCGTGACGCAGATCGGTCAGGGCGCTCCCGCCGACGTCTTCGCTTCCGCTGATGACGCCAACATGAAGAAGTTGACCGATGCCGGAGCGGCCACAGGTGCAGCGTCGAAGTTCGCCCGCAACTCGCTGGAGATCCTCGTTGCGAAGGGCAATCCGAAGGGCGTCAAGACATTGTCCAATCTCAGCAATTCGGCCTTGACGGTCGTGCTCTGTGCTGCCGCCGTGCCGTGTGGAGCTTCAGCGGCCGCGACGTTGACCAAAGCCAAGGTGAAGTTGACACCGAAGAGCCTCGAGGATCAGGTCAAGGGCGTCGTCACCAAGGTCACTTCAGGTGAGGCCGATGCCGGCATCGTCTTCGTCACCGACGTCTCAGCAGCCGGTGCTGCCGCCGAAGGCGTCGCCATTCCCGATGACGTCAACACGATCACGAACTACCCGATTGTCGTCACCCATGAGGCAACCAACGCCGCAGGTGGCAGCGCTTTCATCAGCTTCATCGAAAGCGCGCCTGGACAGGCGATCATGGCGAAGTACGGCTTCCTGACGCCTGCTGCCTGACACCGTTGGTCGGAGTAGACACACTTCTGTGGACCGTTTGCACCGCCGGCGGTGCAAAATTGGACTCAGTCGGCTATTCGGCGAAGCGGTAGCCCATGCCGCTTTCGGTGAGCAGGTGCCGGGGGCGGGAGGGGTCTGCTTCGAGTTTGCGGCGGAGATGGGCCATGTGCACCCGCAGGTAGTTCGTCTCCGTCTCGTACGCCGGGCCCCACACGGCCTGGAGCAATTGCTTCTGCGTCACGAGGCGTCCGCTGTGTCGCACGAGATGTTCCAGTAGGCCCCACTCGATCGGCGTCAGATGGACAATTTCGCCATCGACCCTCGTGACCTGCGTCGAGGAGAGGTCGACGATGAAACTCTCGGTGCGCATGACCGGTGTCTCGGCGACGGGCTTGTTGCGACGGACGGCAGCGCGCAACCTTGCGAGCAGTTCCTCGATCCCGAACGGCTTGGTGACGTAGTCGTCGGCGCCTGCGTCGAGTGCCGCCACCTTGTCACGCTCACCGTCGCGCGCCGAGAGCACGATGATCGGGACGTGGGTCCAACCACGAAGCCCACGTATGACCTCGACACCGTCGATACCTGGCAGACCGAGGTCCAAGAGCACGGCATCGGGCTTGGACTGCGCCGCCAGCAGGAGGGCTTCTTCGCCGGTCGCTGCGACGTCGACGACGTAGCCGCGAGCAGCAAGATTGACCTTCAGCGCCCGCCGTATCGGCTGTTCGTCGTCGACGACGAGAATTCTTCCGCTCATCAGATACCTCTCGCGTTGAGTGGCGCGGCCTTCAACCGAATCGTGGCTGTGAGCCCGCCGCCAGGGGTGTCATCGATGTCGAGCGAGCCGCCCATCGCCGTGATGAACCCCCGAGCAATAGCCAGGCCGAGGCCGATCCCAGAGGATCCGCCACGATCATCGAGGCGCTGGAACGGGGCGAAGACCTCGTTGCGAAGGCTCACCGGTATTCCCGGTCCGCGATCGACGATGCGGAGGTCGACGGACCCGCCCGGGATGGCGCCGGCCGTAACAGTCAGGCGGGATCCATCCCGAGTGGCGTTGACGGCATTGGAGATCAGATTGGCGAGCGCCCGCTCGAGCAGCGCCGGGTCACCGAGTGCCTCCGGAGTCGTTTCAGCGATGTCGACGTCGATTCGTTCATTGGGGACGCCGCTGAGGCTGGCGAGGGCACCGGCGACGATGTCGTTGAGGTCGATCGGGACGAGCAGTACCTCGAGATGTCCCGCCTGCAGGCGGGACATGTCCAAAAGGTTGCCGACGAGGCGATTGAGGCGGTCGGTCTCGGTGTCGATCGCCGTGAGGAATTCGTGTTCGTCCTCATCGCTCCACTTGACGTCGTTGGCGAGGAGGGAGGAGACCGACGCCTTGATCGAGGCCAACGGCGTCCGCAGGTCGTGCGACACCGACCGCAGCAGTGCGGTCCGCAGTTCGTTTGCAGCCTCGACGTTCTCTGCCTCCGCCGCCTCCATCTGCAACTTGCGGGTCAGGAGGGCGGCTTCGAGTTGACCCGCAAACGCGGCAGTCATCCGGCGGTCGTCCGCCGTCAACGCCCGACCGCTGGATACCAGGCGTATACCGTCGGCGATCTCGACGGTCGACTCCTGCTGGTCCTCGACGGCGAGCCCGGCGCTCGCCTGGATTTCCCACTGCTGGCCGATCAGACGCTCGAAACGCAAGGTGTCGAGATCGAGGGCATTGCGCAACTGATCGAGTACCCCCGGCAGCGGATCACGTTCTCCGACCATCACTGCCGCCGATCTGGCGAGCGCCTGCGCTTCGAGGCGGGCGCGGGCAGCGTCATGCGAGCGACGAGCAGTCGCACTGACCAGCGCGCTGACCGTTCCAGCGACGGTCAAGAAGATCACGAGGGCGATGACGTTCTCCCGTTGAGTGATCGTGAATGTGTGCAGCGGTTCGGTGAAGAACCAGTTGACCAGCAAGAAGGCGATGACCGCCGACGACAGGCCGACGAAAACGCCGCCGACAGCACTGATCGCCACGACGGCACCGAGGTAGACCAACAGATCCGATGACAGCCCGAGATGGTGACGCAGCGCTGCCAGGACGACCGTCAGCAGTGGCAGCAGCACCGCGGCGAGGAGGACGGCGAGGAGCTGTCGCCGGATGCTCAGGTTGCGTGGATGCTGATGGGCGAGGTGCCGCTTCTTCTTCTTCTGCTCGGCACCAGCGTGGGAAATGACGTGCACATCAATTTCTCCGGACGAGCGAATGACGTCGGCGATCACCGACCCACTCAGCACCTCGCTCCAACGCGAACGGCTGCTAGCGCCGAGCACGAGTTGCGTCGCCCGTTCCGATCGGGCAAAACCGATCAGCGCCGTCGGGATGTCATCGCTGACGACTTCATGGTAGACGCCTCCGAGTTCTTCGAGCAGTTTGCGCTGATCGCCGGCGGTGCTGCCGGAGCCCGACCGTAGTCCCTCGTCAGAGGCGACGTAGACGCCAATCAGATCCCTGCCACCGCGACCCGCCATTCGTGCGGCCCGGCGAATGACCTGCTCTCCACCTTCGGTACCGCTCAGGGCAACGGCGACTCGTTCCCTGGTCTCCCACGAGTGGTCGATGTCGTTCGCATCCATATAGGCGGCAAGACCGTCCTCGACCCGGTCGGCAACCCACAGCAGGGCGATTTCCCGAAGCGCCGCAAGATTGCCGGGGCGGAAGTAGTTCGCCAGTGCGGCGTCGACCTTCTCTGGTGCATAGATGTTGCCGTGAGCCATGCGCCTGCGAAGCGATTCGGGGCTCATGTCGACCAGTTCGATCTGGCTCGCCCGACGGACGAAGGCATCCGGCACTGTTTCACGCTGGTCGACCCCGGTGATCCGTTGCACGACGTCGTTCACGGATTCCAGGTGCTGCACATTGAGTGTCGTGATGACATCGATTCCAGCTTCGAGAATCGCCTCGACGTCCATCCAACGTTTCAGGCGGGGGGCGCCTGGAACATTGGTGTGCGCAAGCTCGTCGACCAGCGCGACTGACGGATGCCTGGCGATGATCGCCGCCGCATCCATTTCCTCGAACGTCGAGTCACGGTAGTGAATCGTCGCTCGCGGGATGATCTCCAGTCCCTCCAGCTGCGCAACCGTCTGCAGCCGCCGATGCGTCTCGACGTAGCCGACGACGACATCGCCGCCGCGTTCGTAACGGCGATGCCCTTCGTTGAGCATTGCAAACGTCTTGCCGACGCCGGGAGCTGCACCGAGATAGACGCGGAGTGTTCCGGTCTTGGTCGGTGAGGCTGGTGTCGTTGTCATCTACCTATTTTGCTTGATCGAGGGCCACATTGAGCGTGAGCACGTTGACGCCTATTTCGTTGAGTATTCCGAGTGACCGCCCGACGGTGTTGGAACTGATCAACTTCTGCACCGTCTCGAGCGGCAGATTGCGGGTCGTGGCGACTCGCTGCGCCTGGAGATCGGCGTTGGCGACGGAGATTTCCGGATCGAGGCCGGACGCCGACGACGTAACGGCATCCACGGGAACCGGCAACGTCGCCGGCAGATCGTTCTCCGTTCGATAGTCGATCACCCGTTGCTTGATGGCGTCGATCAGTACCGGGTTCGTCGGCCCGAGGTTCGTACCAGAACTGGCATAGCCGTCGTATCCCTTTCCGGCGTTGGAAGGACGCGGGTGGAAGTACTTCGGTTGGGCGAAGTTCTGACCGATGAGGGTCGAACCGACGATCACACCGTCGACCTTCAGCAGGGAGCCGTCCGCCTTGTCCTTGAAGGCTGCTTGGCCGACGGCCGTGACGACCAGCGGGTAGACGACCCCGGTGATGACGGTGAACACGGCCAACATGAGAAAGGCCGGAACGAGTTGACGTAGAAACGCACGCATGTCACTTGACTCCTAGTGCGACGATGATCAGATCGATCACTTTGATACCGATGAATGGGGCGATGATCCCGCCGAGGCCGTAGATCAGCAGGTTCCGTCGCAGGACGGCACCAGCGGCCTCGGCGACGAACTTGACACCACGAAGTGCCAATGGCACCAGTGCAATGATGATCAGCGCATTGAAGATGACAGCTGCCAGAATCGCCGAACGCGAGCTGTGCAGATGCATGATGTTGAGGTCGTTGAGGACCGGGATGACACCGGAGAACATTGCCGGGATGATGGCGAAGTACTTGGCGACGTCGTTGGCGATCGAGAAGGTCGTCAGTGCTCCACGGGTGATCAGCAACTGCTTGCCGATTTCGACGATCTCGATCAATTTGGTGGGGTTGGAGTCGAGGTCGACCATGTTGCCGGCTTCCTTGGCAGCCTGGGTTCCCGTGTTCATCGCCACGCCGACGTCGGCCTGAGCCAGCGCCGGAGCGTCGTTCGTGCCGTCACCGGTCATGGCGACGAGCTTGCCGCCCTCCTGCTCCCGCTTGATCAACGCCATCTTGTCCTCTGGCGTGGCCTCGGCGAGGAAGTCGTCGACTCCCGCCTCCTTGGCGATCGCCGCAGCGGTCAACGGGTTGTCGCCCGTGATCATGATGGTGCGGATGCCCATCGCCCGCAACTGATCGAAGCGCTCCGTCATGCCCGGCTTCACCGTGTCCTTGAGGCGTATGACGCCGAGGATCTGCGGCTTGTTGCCGGGAGTCTGGTCGATGACGACGAGCGGGGTTGCCCCGTCTCTCGACACGCTGTCGGTGATCGTGGTGAGTTCCAGCGGAACCTCGCCTCCGAGTTCTGCGCAGTACCGCTTGACCGAGTCGGTGGCACCCTTACGCACCTGACGGCCGTTGCTGAAGTCCATTCCCGACATGCGGGTCTGGGCGGTGAACGGCACCATCACGGCGTCGCGGTCCGTCGTCTTGGCCACGCCGTACCGATCCATTGCGAAGACGACGATCGAGCGACCCTCCGGCGTTTCGTCGGCAAGGCTGGATGCCAGTGCCGCTTCGGCCAACTCCGCTTCGGTCACGCCGTGTACCGGCAGGAACTCTGCAGCCTGACGGGAGCCGTAGGTGATCGTGCCTGTCTTGTCGAGCAGTAACGTGCTGACGTCGCCCGCAGCCTCGACGGCTCGACCGGACATTGCCAGGACGTTGCGTTGAACCAAACGGTCCATGCCGGCAATACCGATCGCCGAGAGCAGACCGCCGATGGTAGTCGGGATGAGACAGACCAGCAGGGCGACGAGGACGATGATCGGCTGATGGGCGTTGGAGTAGGCGGCGAATGGCTGCAGCGTCACGACGGCCAGCAGGAAGATGATCGTCAAGCCGGCGAGCAGAATCGACAGCGCGATCTCGTTCGGCGTCTTCTGGCGTGAGGAGCCTTCGACGAGCGCAATCATGCGGTCGAGGAAGCTCTCGCCGGGTTTGGCACTGATCGAGACGACAACCTCGTCCGACAACACACGCGTGCCGCCGGTGACCGCTGAACGGTCACCACCCGACTCACGAATGACAGGAGCGGACTCTCCGGTGATCGCCGACTCGTCGACCGTGGCGATGCCTTCGACGATGTCGCCGTCGCCAGGGATGACCTCGCCGGCGGTGACGACACAGAGGTCGCCGACTGCCAGCAGGGCAGACGACTTCTCGATGATCGTCCCGTCAGGCTGGCGGACTCGGGCTGTCGTGTCCGCCCGTGTCTTGCGCAGAGCAGCCGCCTGCGCCTTGCCACGGCCCTCCGCCATCGCCTCTGCGAAGTTGGCGAACAGCACGGTGAACCACAGCCACGCTGCAACGAGGCCGCTGAATTTGTTGACTTCGCCGGAGGAATCGTGGAGATGCTGGAAGAAGAGAATGGTGGTGAGCACCGACCCGATCTCGACGACGAACATGACCGGGTTGCGGACCATCGTTCGGGGGTCGAGTTTCTTCAGCGCGTCCCAGGTTGCGCCCTTGACGATCGAAGGATCGAACAGCGACGCACTCTTCTTCGTATTCTTGCGGGTGGCCGAGGAATGTTCCTCTGACTCTGGTGTGAGTGTTGCGGTCATTGGTCGCCTCCTGGGGCGAATGAAGTGCGAACGAGATGAGCTACCAGAGCAACTGGGAGCGAGAGATTCGAGGCGGTCATGATCGTCCTCCTACAGCGACAGGTGTTCGACGATGGGGCCGAGTGCCAGCGCAGGGAAGAAGGTCAGCCCGGCGACGATGACGACGACACCGAGCACCAGTACTCCGTAGAGCGCCGTGTGCGTCGGGAACGTACCGGAGGTCTCGGGGACACGCTGCTTGCGGACGAACGAACCGCCGATGGCGAGCGCTGGGATGATCAGACCGAATCGGCCGATCAACATGGCGATGCCCTGCGTGATCGTGTACCACTGCGTCCCGGCATTGAGACCGGCAAACGCAGAACCGTTGTTGTTGGCCGCTGATGCGTAGGCATACAAGACTTCTGACAGTCCATGAGCACCCGGGTTGAGGATGCTCGCTTTCGCAGACTTGAGCATCACCGACCCCGCTGCAAAGACAAGGAGTGCAATCGGCATCATCAAGATGTAGATCGTCACGAGTTTCATCTCGGCGGCCTGCACCTTCTTGCCGAGGTACTCAGGTGTCCGCCCGACCATCAACCCGGCGATGAAGACCGCCAGGAGCGCATGGATCAAGAGGCCCATCAAGCCGACTCCGAGGCCACCGGGGGAGACCTCGCCGAGCATCATGTGACTCAGCGTCGACAGCCCGCCCAAGGGGGTGAAGCTGTCATGCATACAGTTGACGGAGCCGTTCGAGGTTCCTGTGGTGGCACCCGCCCAGGTGCCGCACTCTGCGGGCCCGAACCGTACGTCCTTGCCCTCCATGTTTCCGCCGGCTTGCGTTGTACTGATCGATTGGTTGACGCCGACTGTCGCCAGGCGCGGGTTGCCGTTTCCTTCCGCGAGTACAGCGACGCCGCTGAACACTGCCCACATGACGATCATCACGGTGATCAGCAGCTTCCCCTGTCGTCTGTCGCCGACCATTCGCCCGTAGGCGAGGGCGAAGCCGAAGGGGATCGCCAGGATCGCCCACAGTTCGATGAAGTTCGTCCAGCCGTCCGGGTTCTCGAACGGGTGGGCGGAGTTGGCATTGAAGAAGCCGCCGCCGTTGGATCCGATCTGCTTGATCGCTTCCTGGCTGGCGACGGGGCCACCGGGAATCGACTGCGTCGCTCCTTCGATGGTGTGTGCCGTCGTAGCGCCGTGGAAGTTCTGGATGACGCCACGGCTGATCAGTATGACTGCGAAGATCAACGACAGCGGGATCAGCACTCGGACGATGCTGCGTGTCATGTCGACCCAGAAGTTGCCGAGCGTGCGTTGCCCACGGCGGGAGATGCCACGGATCAGAGCGACGAGCACAGCCATGCCTGCGCCGGCAGAGACGAAGTTCTGGACGGTGAGGCCGACCATCTGCGTGAGGTGGCTCATCGCCACTTCGCCGCTGTACCACTGCCAGTTCGTGTTGGTCATGAAGCTGACAGCAACGTTGAACGCACCTGCAGGGTTCACTGCGGTGGCGCTCGTCGGGTTGAACGGCAGATGCGTCTGGAAGCGCTGGAACAGATACACCGCCAGCAACGACGTCAGCGAGAACGCCAGCAGCGAGATCGTGTATGTGCTCCACCGCTGTTCGCGCTTCTCATCGACTCTCGTGAGTCGGTAGATCAATCGTTCGATCGGACGGAACACCCGCTCACCCGGAGCCTTGGCTCCTTCGCTGGTGTCGTACACCTGAGCAAGGTAGGCCCCGAGTGGCGGGACGGTGATCGCCAAAGCTGCGCACAGCGCAAGAATGAAGAAAAGACTGGAACCTGACATTTAGAAACGCTCCGGGTTGACGAGAACGACGAGCAGATAGGCCAGCACGAAGACCGACGTGATCAAACCGACGAGATCGCCGGCGTTCACGAATTGACCGCCGTCTGGTCCGCCGCTGTGTCTGGCCGTGCATCTCTGTCCGTTGCACCGTCACCATGTGTCGACTGCATCGACACAGGATCCGGTCCGACGATCTTGTCGCAGGCCACGACAAAGCCGACGAGAATCGCAAATGAACCCAGGATGGCTGCGATCATCCAAACGTCTCCCACGCCACACCTCTCTCCTTGAGCTACGGAGTCGAGCCGTGTCGGCTGGCGTCCGGCGGCCGCGTTCGGCACCCGCAAGTTGCAATCAAAGCACCTCGTCAGGCGCAGGGCGAGTGTTAGCGCCGTCTTAACGCCTTGCA
>JAYTOR010000003.1:0-10583 GCA_043747685.1 Actinomycetota bacterium | reverse complement strand
GGCTCTCGACGCCGCCAAAAAGGAATTCGACGACGACTGCACGGCCAAGTACGGAACCAAACTGTCCCTCTATTCGACGGTGAACACGGCGAAGGACATGGACGTCATCCGTGAGGCCCTCGGCGATCCCAAGCTCAGCTACATCGGCGTTTCCTATGGGACCTTCCTGGGGGCCGTATACGCCAACCTCTTTCCCAACCGGGTCCGTGCATTCGTCCTCGACGGCGCGTTCGACCCGACGAAGGACGACCCGGTGACGGCGACCGAAACACAACTCGTCGGGTTCGAGAAGGCCTTCGGGAACTGGGCGGCCGACTGTAAGAACAACGCAGCCTGCCCATTCCACGCCACCGATGTCGGTGCCCAATGGGATGCGCTCGTGAAGCGTTACAACGACACGCCGGTTGCGGCAACGGATGGCCGCCTGGCGAATGACACGGTCGTTCGTACTGCGACGCTGTCGTCGCTGTATTCGCGGGACCAATGGCCAACTCTCGACCAGGCGCTCGCCGATGCAGCGGCCGGTAAACCGGACCTGCTCTTCACGTTGGCCGACAACTACGAAGGTCGCACCGCCAAGGACGACTGGAACAACCTCAACCAGGCGAACCAGGTCATCAACTGTGCGTCAGGACTAGATCCCTTGCTGCCTGCCGATCCCGCCGCAGCGGTTGCCAAGCTGACCGCCGAGGCGCCGCGCTTTGCGGCCGGTCTCACCGTCGCTGACCTTGCACCGACGTGCGACAAGATGGGAATTGTGAACCCTGCACCGGCAGCGGTGACGCCATACACGGGCGCCGGGCCGATCCTCGTCGTCGGTGGTCAGCACGATCCGGCAACGCCGTTCCGTTGGGCGACGCAGATGGTCGCCGACCTCGGAGGGGCGGCTTCGGCCGGCGGTACCGCCAACGTCACGTTGGTGACGTTCACCGGCGAGGGCCACTCGACGTTCCTCAGCAGTACGTGCACGACAGACATCATGGCCAAGCTGATCTCGACAGCGAAACAAGCAGCAGGTGGCATCGTTTGTGATCCCGACAAACCAATCGCCGCTCCCGACTTTTACGCCTCGTTGCCAGCAGTTCCGGCCGTCACGACGTTCGATATCGTCGGCTTCAAAGCGTTGCTCGGCCTCGATCCGACGCAGTACTTCGCGACTGCTGGAGTGACCGATCTCGATGCCGACAAGGTCGGTGCTGCCTATGCCAAGGCGTGGTCGAGCGCCGGTTTCGTCGATGCGGGTGTGTCGGGCACGCCGACGCCGGAGGGCTTTCACCGTACGGAGTTCGTCCGTTCGAAAGACCGAGTGGGTGTGCTCGTCCTCGCTGTCAGTGCGACCGATCTCGCCAAGCAGGCGGGGCTTGCGCCGCTCGTCGCGGCAATGGGCACGAGCAAGACGCTCGTGATCCAGCTCGCCATCGCTGCCTAGTCAGGGGCCGGATCCGTCGGCGACCCATCAGGGGGTCGCAGGGCGTCCTGCGGCGGACACCTCGCTGATTGCCGTGTAATCGCGGGTTCCCTGAGGCGTCGCCCCGGTGATCGTGGCGATCAGCGTCGCACACTTGTCGAAGTCGCCCTGTGTCGCCGTGGTCTGTACCTGGCGGACGTCCTGGAACGTCTGCGAGGTGGTGCCAGACGTTGCTCCGCTGGCGGTGACACAGGACCAGGTGATCGAGGTGACCCTGCGGTTCTCCAACCATCGGTCGTCGCCGTTGAACTGGTCGATGCGGTTGTAGCCGGGTTCTGCACCGACCGATGTGATCTGCACTGGCGTGGCGAAGGTAAACGACAGCGTCGCCCCACTTGCGTCGCCCGGGCACCGCCACGCCGTGCTGTCGCGACCGTCGATCGTGTTGGTGGCGTCGAATGTCGTCGGGTTGCCGCGTGAGTCGGTCGAGGCAGGTGCGGTGCATGACGCTGTCACACCGTTGATCTGTAACGGTCCCGCCGGAACGAGCGACTGCGTCGTCGGCGTTGCACCCGTACTGGCGGTCGACGATGGTGTCGAATCAGTGGTTGCGGCGGTTGTTGCCGAAGAGTCCGGTGTGCTCGACGAGACAGCCGATGTGGTGTCCGTAGTGCTACCTACGGGTGCTGACTGCCCGGGTGCAAGCGTTGCCGCTTCTGTCGCTGGCACGCCGGCGACCGTCGTCGCCGGCAGGCCATCTGGCGTGGTGGACGGACGTCGCGACAACGTCGGAAGCGTGATTTCGATGCGATCGGATTTCCCGTTGGCGACAAACGGTTTGATGGCGAGGACGATGCCGAAGGCCGCCGCGGCAAATGTGATCAGCCCGAGCAACGGAACCCAGCGACGCCATGGTTCCCACGGCGGAGTGTCCGGGTCCGACAACAGCACGACGCGCCCGCACCGCGTGCAGGTGGTCTCGTTGACCTGGAGCGACTTTGCGCAGTTCGGGCAATGCATCAGTGCTCGATGCTAGGTGCCGGCACACCCGCCGGACCGGCACCCGTACCGGCGGTGGTGTCAGTGATGGTGTCAGCGAGCCGACTTCTTCGGCACGGTTGCCGCCAGGACTGGCAGGCCGTGGACTCGGTTTCAATCAGCGGGTGTCTCTGTGTCAGCCGGCGTGGACGTCGATCTGACCGTCGACGGCGTCGACGATGATGGCGTCGCCTTCCGCGACTTTGCCGTCGAGGATCAGCACAGCGGCCCGATCGCCGATCTCGCGCTGGATCACGCGCTTGAGAGGACGGGCGCCGAACGCCGGGTCGTAGCCCTCCGTCGCCAGCCACGTCATTGCCTCCGGAGTGATCTCCAGCCCGAGTCGTCGGCCTGCGAGGCGCTTCTTCAGCAGCTCCAATTGGATCTCGACAATTGCGCCGAGGTCGTCGCGGGTCAGCGCCCGGAAGCGGACGATATCGTCGATGCGGTTGATGAATTCCGGCTTGAAGAAGCCAGATGGGTCGCCCTGCAGGTTCGAGGTCATGATCATCACGCAGTTCGTGAAGTCAACGGTCCGACCCTGCCCATCGGTCAGTCGGCCGTCGTCGAGGACCTGCAGCAGCACGTTGAATACGTCGCTGTGCGCCTTTTCGATCTCGTCGAGCAGAACGACCGAGTACGGGCGGCGCCGCACGGCTTCGGTCAGCTGACCACCCTCGTCGTAGCCGACATACCCGGGTGGCGCACCGATGAGGCGCGAGACGGAGTGCTTCTCCATGTACTCGCCCATGTCGATGCGGACCATCGCCTTGTCGTCGTCGAAGAGGAATTCGGCGAGCGTTCTGGCGAGCTCGGTCTTGCCGACGCCGGTCGGGCCGAGGAACAGGAACGAACCGATCGGCCGGTTCGGGTCGGAGAGGCCGGCCCTCGATCGGCGGATGGCGTTGGCCACGGCGGTGACGGCGTCGTGCTGACCGATGACACGTTGGTGGAGCAGGTCTTCGAGGCGGACCAGCTTGGCCATCTCGCCTTCCATCAACCGACTGACCGGGACACCGGTCCACTTGCCGACAACCTCGGCGATGTCTTCGGCGTCGACTTCTTCCTTCAGCATGCGCTTGTTCTTCTGCAACTCGTCGAGATGGTCGGTGGCCTCGGCGATGCGCCGATCGAGTTCCGGGAGGCGGCCATAGCGAATCTCGGCGGCCAGGTTGAGGTCGGACTCGCGCTCGACCTGGGTGCGCAGCTGCTCGGATTCCTCTTTGAGCACGCGGATCGCAGCGATCGCCTGCTTTTCCTGCTCCCAGTGATGGCGCATGCCGGCGGTCTGTTCTTTGAGCGTCGACAGTTCCTGGTTGATCACCGTCAGGCGTTCCTTTGAGGCGTTGTCCGATTCCTTCTCGAGGGCAACACGCTCGATCTCCAGCTGCAGGATGCGACGATCCACGACGTCGATCTCCGTTGGCAGCGAGTCGATCTCGATTCGCAACTTGGACGCTGCTTCGTCGACGAGGTCGATGGCCTTGTCCGGCAGGAAACGGTTGGTGAGATAGCGGTTCGAGAGCACGGCGGCCGACACGAGTGCGGAATCCTGGATGCGTACCCCATGGTGGACCTCGTAACGCTCCTTGAGGCCTCGGAGGATGGCGATCGTGTCCTCGACGGACGGTTCGCCGACATAGACCTGCTGGAAACGCCGTTCGAGCGCCGGGTCCTTCTCGACATACTTGCGATACTCGTCGAGGGTGGTGGCACCGATCATCCGCAATTCGCCACGGGCGAGCATCGGCTTGATCATGTTGCCGGCATCCATCGCCCCTTCGGCTGCGCCAGCTCCGACGATCGTGTGCAACTCGTCGACGAAGGTGATGACCTCACCGGCGGCGTCGGTGATCTCTTTGAGGACGGCCTTGAGGCGCTCCTCGAACTCGCCGCGATACTTCGCTCCGGCGAGCATCGCGGCGATGTCGAGGGCGATCAGACGTTTGTTCTTCAAACCCTCCGGTACATCGCCGTCGTTGATCCGGCGGGCGAGGCCCTCGACGATGGCAGTCTTGCCGACGCCCGGCTCACCGATGAGCACCGGGTTGTTCTTCGTACGCCGTGAGAGCACCTGGATGATGCGGCGAATCTCCTCGTCACGGCCGATGACGGGGTCGATCTTGCCGTCGCGGGCGCGTTTGGTCAGATCCTGGCCGTACTTCTCGAGCGCTTTGAACTGGTCTTCGGGATTCTGGCTGGTGACGCGGTGCGACCCACGGACATCCCGCAGTGCCGACAGTAGTTCCTCGCTACCGACGCCCAGTTTCTGGTTCATCGCCAACAGCAGATGCTCGACCGAGAGATAGTCGTCCTTGAGGTCCTTGCGATTCTTCTCGGCGTTGTCGAAGACGTTCGACAGTTCGCGGTCGAGGCGCGGATCGTCGCCGCCGGAGACGCGAGGGAGCGAACGGATGCGCTCATCGGCTTTCTGCTGAACCATCAACGGGGCCAGGCCGAGCTTGGCCAGCAGGTCAGGGACGATTGTGTCCTCCTGGCGGCTCAATGTCGCCATCAGGTGGTCAGCGGTGATCTGCGGGTTGCCGTTGGCCTTGGCGAGGTCGGACGCGTGAGAGACAGCTTCTTGCGTCTTCACTGTCCATTTCTTGGGATCGAGAGCCATGGCGCGAGTCTAGCTCTCGAGCGCGGGCAAGCGGTTAACCTTTATACGACACGCATCAAGTTTTATGATCAGCGACGTATCGCACCAGCTCATAGGGGTACTGCAGTTGGGTAGGAGCAATCAACCGGCGCCATCGGCGCACTCGACGCCGACGGCCGTGCAGTCGACCTCGTGCTGAGGCTCCTGACGTCGGGTTTGCGGCGATCGCCCCGGGTTCTCACAATCGCGTCAGCGGTCGGGGCGCAAGACCTTGGGGACGTGGCCGAATACGGCGACGGATTGGCGCAGCGGGACGAGGTCGCGGCGTGGTTGGCGCTGCGACGCTTCTGCCTGTGCGCTGGCCGCAGCTCGGCGGGCTTCGTCGAGCTGCGCCTTCAAGGTCGTGTTCTCGGCCTCGAGCTCCATCACCCTGCGAATGCCGGACAGGTTCATGCCCTCCGCGGCCAACCCCTGGATGCGTTGCAGCCTGGCGATGTCCGCCTCCGAATAACGCCGGCTTCCGCCGTTGGTGCGCGCTGGTTCGAGCAAACCTTTGCGCTCGTACATCCGCAATGTCTGTGGGTGCATCTCGGCCAACTCGGCGGCTACGGAGATCACGTACACGGCTCGTATGGAACTCATCTTGCCTCCTGAGCGGTCGAGGATTGAACGGTGTGCTGCATGGGGTCAGTCCGTCAGATGTTGACGCGGCGACGGCGTGCCGGCTGCTGCTAGCTGTTCGACCGCCGCTCGTTCGTCATCCGACAGAGTAGTTGGCACGACGACATCGACGGTGACGATCAGATCGCCCGCGTCGGAGCTGGAAATGATGCCCTTGCCCTTGATGCGATGGCGCGAGCCGGGCTGCGTTCCTGGCTTCAATCGCAGCGAAACCGGGAGCCCGTCCAGCGACGGCACCTGGATCGTCGCACCGAGAACGGCCTCGGCGAAGGTCACCGGCACCTTGAGTGTGAGGTTCTTACCGTCTCGGCCGAAGAGCCGGTGCGGTGCCACCTTGCAGACGACGAAGAGGTCGCCGGGAGGACCGCCGTTGCGACCAGGCGCGCCGCGACCCTTCAGTCGGATCCGTTGGCCGTCGGCGACGCCGGCTGGCAGGCGCACGTTGACCTCGCGCGGACGACGCTCGACGCCCGTACCGCGACACGTCGGGCATGGCGTATCGATGATCGTTCCAGAGCCCTGACAGACCGGGCATGGCGTCGAGAACGAGAAGAAGCCCTGATTGTCATCGACGACACCGCGACCGCCGCAGTTTCCGCAGGCGTGCGGCATCGTTCCCGGCTTGGCACCGGAACCGTTGCATGTCGAGCATTGTGTGTCCGCTGTCAGGTGCAAGGTGGTGGTAAGTCCCTTTGCGGCGTCTTCGAAGGTGAGCGTCAGCGACGCTTCGAGATCAGCTCCGCGCCGCGGGCCGACGCCGCTGGCGGCACCGCCGCGCCGCTGACGGCCTCCGGTGAACATCTGTCCGAGTAGGTCGCCGAGACCGGCATCACCGGCGTTGAAGTTGTAACCGCCTGGCTGACCGCCCGAGCCGCCGAAACCGCCCATCGGGCCCATCTTGCGGACCTCGTCGTATTCCTTGTGCTTGGCCTCGTCGTTAAGGACGTCGTAGGCCGCGCTGATCTCCTTGAACCGATCCTCGGCAGCGCTGTTGCCGGGGTTGGCGTCCGGGTGGCTCTCGCGGGCGAGTTTGCGATATGCCTTGGTGATCTCTTTCGGGGTGGCTGTATCAGCAACGCCGAGGATCTTGTAGTAGTCCTTTTCGAACCATTCACGTTGTGCTGTCACGATCGCTCACCTCGCGCGTGCCCTCGGAGCTCGTCGCTTCGGAAACTCTTCCTGCGGCATCTTCTCAGCTGATGGGTGACGGCTCTCACCCGCGGACTTTGACCATCGCCGGCCGCAGCGTCTTGCCCTTCCACAGATAACCCGTGCGCAACACCTCGCTGACTGTCGTCTCGTTGCCGGCATCATCGGCCGGCTCGTGCACAACTGCATCAGCGAGAGCCGGGTCGAACGGCTTACCCTGCAGGTCGAGCGCTTCGAGCCCCTGCTTCTGCAGGACTCCCATCAACGCCGACCAGATCGGTTCGACGCCGTCGGCACCGTGGGCGAACGCCGCCTCGCAGGCGTCCAGTACCGGCAGCAGGGTTTCGGCGATCTTGCCGGTCGCCCGGTCGATTTCGCTCTGCTGTTGCACCGCCACTCGCTTGCGATAATTGTCGAAGTCGGCCTGCAGACGCAGGGCGATGTCCTTGAACTGGTCGCGCTCTGCACTGATCGCGTCCAGTTCGGACAGCTCTGCTTCGAATTCGGCAAGCGAATCCTCGACGTCGGCCGACATCATCGCCTCGGCACCGTCCGGGTCGGCCGGAGAAGTCTCGCCGATGGTGTCGTCGACGGGGGGCGACGCGCCGGTCAGTGGGTCCGTCGCTCCGTTGTCACGACTGCGCCCGGAGGCGTCCGTCGGATCGGCGCTCATCAGGAGGTCGGATCGTCGACGATTTCGGCGTCGACGATCTCGTCGTCGTTGACCGAGCCGGCACCGGATGACTGCCCGGAGGCCGACGTTCCGGCAGCGTTCGAGTCACGGGCGGCCGCCTCGTACAGCTTCTGGCTGAACGTCTGGCTGGCAGCGGTCAGCGCCTCGGTTGCCGTCTTGATGGCGTCGTTGTCGTTACCGGCGAGCGCAACCTTGAGGTCGGCGAGTGGGGTTTCCACAGCGGACTTCTCGTCTGCCGTCACCTTGTCGCCCTGCTCACGGAGCACCTTTTCGGTCTGATAGACGAGCGAGTCTGCGTTGTTGCGGACTTCGGCCTCTGCACGGCGCTGGCGGTCCTCTTCGGCGTGGGCCTCGGCATCCTTGACCATCTTGGCGATGTCGTCCTTGTTCAGCGAGGACTGTCCGCTGATCGTCATCGACTGTTCCTTGTTCGTCGCACGATCCTTGGCAGACACGTGCACGATGCCGTTGGCGTCGATGTCGAAGGTGACTTCGATCTGCGGGACACCGCGTGGTGCAGGCGGCAGATCGACGAGCTGGAACTTGCCGAGCGTCTTGTTGAAGCCGGCCATCTCGCGCTCGCCCTGCAGCACGTGGATCTCCACGGACGGCTGCATGTCATCGGCGGTCGTGAAGACCTCCGTACGGCGGGTCGGAATGGTGGTGTTGCGTTCGATGAGCTTGGTCATCACGCCACCCTTGGTCTCGATACCGAGCGAGAGCGGGGTGACGTCGAGCAACAGGACGTCCTTGACGTCGCCACGCAGCACGCCTGCCTGGATGGCAGCACCGACGGCGACGACCTCGTCAGGGTTGACCGACTTGTTCGGCTCCTTGCCGGTGAGGTCGATGACGAGATCCTGGACAGCAGGCATACGCGTCGAGCCGCCGACGAGGATGACGTGGGCCAACTGGCCTTTGGAGACACCGGCGTCCTTCAGCGCCTGCTCGAACGGGATACGGCAGCGCTCGATGAGGTCGGCAGTCATCTCCTGGAACTTCGAACGGGTCAGTGACTCGTCCATGTGCAAGGGACCCTCGGCAGTCGCGGTGATGAACGGCAGGTTGATCTGCGTCTGCTGTACCTGTGACAGTTCGATCTTGGCCTTCTCGGCTGCTTCCTTGAGGCGCTGAGCAGCCATCTTGTCGTTCGCCAGGTCGACGCCGTGGGCAGCCTTGAACTGCTGCACGAGCCAGTCGATGATCCGCTGGTCCCAGTCGTCGCCACCGAGCTTGGTGTCGCCGTGGGTCGACTTGACCTCGAAGACGCCGTCGCCGATCTCCAACACCGACACGTCGAATGTGCCGCCACCGAGGTCGAACACGAGGATGGTCTCGTCCTCCGCGCCCTTGTCGAGGCCGTATGCCAACGCCGCAGCGGTCGGCTCGTTGATGATGCGCAGCACTTCGAGCCCCGCGATCGCGCCGGCGTCCTTGGTCGCCTGGCGCTGGGCGTCGTTGAAGTACGCGGGCACGGTGATGACGGCCTGCGTTACCTTCTCGCCAAGATACGCCTCGGCCGTCTCCTTCATCTTCTGGAGAATGAAGGCGGAAATCTGCGACGGGCTGTAGTCTTCGCCGCCAGCTGCGACCCACGCATCGCCGTTACCGCCGCGGACGATCTTGTAGGGGACGAGCGCGGCGTCCTTCTGCGTCAGCGGATCGGTGAAATTGCGCCCGATCAGCCGCTTGACCGCGAAGATCGTGTTTTCCGGATTGGTTACCGCCTGACGCTTGGCCGGCTGGCCGACAAGACGCTCCTTGTCCTTGGTGAACGCGACCTGCGACGGCGTTGTCCGCGCTCCTTCGGTGTTCTCGATGACCTTCGGTGTGCTGCCCTCCATCACGGCGACGCAGCTGTTGGTGGTTCCGAGATCGATCCCGATGACTTTGGCCATGTCAGTCCTTCTTGCGCATTCATGAGTCCCGCAATCGGCTATCGCCTTCACGAAAGAAGCGACGGCGGCCAAACTGCTTGCGGCGGATATAGTGAGCCAAAAAGTCGCTGCAAGCGCGCTGTTACGGGGGCTTATCGCGCGCCGCCACCCCTTGCCGCATCGACGCCGGCGACCCGCCTAACTATATGCAAAATCGGGCGAATGTAAGCGGGAGTTACGGCAATGACACGGATCATGGGATGGCTGGCGTGCGTCAGCGCGGTTGTCCTGCTCGTCGTGGCGATGGTCACGGGCACCGCGCCGGCGACCGCTGAGGTCGTCGCGCCGGGGCCGGCCAAGGTCCGCGCCGATCATGCCTGGGTGCGGCTGGCGGCGGTGCCGGGCCGCCCGGCGGCCGGCTATTGCACGCTCAGCGCGAACAGCGCGGGTGATGTCACCGGCGTCGCCAGCCCACTGGCGCGGGTCGAGATGCACGCGATGTCGATGGCCGGCGGCGTGATGCGGATGGACCGGCTGCCCGCGGTACATGTCGCACCCGCAGCGCCGGTCCGCTTCACGCCAGGCGGGTCGCACCTGATGCTGTTCGACGTCGCCGCGAGCGTTCGCCCCGGCGGCACGATCCCGCTCATATTTACCGTCGCCAGCGGCGGTACCGTCCGCGTCGATGCGGTCGTCAAGGCCGCGGGCAGCGACGCGGCGTCGGCGGCGGCTGGAGCGATGCCGGGAATGAAGATGTGATGTGGCGCGAGTCCACCACCGCCGCCCGCTGACCCCCGGCGAGCGTGCCATCGCCGTCGCGGTCTTCGGCGACGCGCTCGACCCCGTCCCGGTCACGCTGCGCCGCGGCAAATGGTTTCCGTTCCAGCCGCGCCGTGTCGTCATGGCCCCCGACGGCCATGTCTGGTTCCACCCGCACGGCCCCGAGTGGCGCGACGACTTCGCCACAGCGGGCCTCGCCAGCCGCGCGCTGTTGGTCCACGAGCTGACGCACGTCTGGCAGCATCAGTGCGGCGTCAACCTCATCGTTCGGCGGCACCCGTTCGCGCGCTACGCCTATCTGCCGCTGACCCAGGGCCGTCCGTTCGCCGCGTACGGTCTCGAACAACAGGCGTG
>JAYTOR010000002.1:0-1790 GCA_043747685.1 Actinomycetota bacterium | reverse complement strand
GCGCACCGACGAGACGGGTACGTCCCGAACGTCGTCTATACATGCGGGGCGCTGGCCCACCACGACACCCTCGTGCTGCCGTACGGCATTGCCGACCAGTCGATCTCGATCGTCACGCTGTCCATCACCCAGCTGCTCGCCAGTCTTCGCTGGGAGCACTGACGGGCATCACCCGACGGGTGTTGTCAACAGCAGTCAGGGGATACGGCTACGGGGTTGATGCAGGCGTCGGACGGACGTGAGGCACTGGACCTCGTCGGAGGGGGGCAGGCCGATCTCGTGCTCTTGGACCTCGGTCTGCCGGACATCGATGCTATGGAGGTCTGCCGGCAGATGCGTCTCTACACCCGCTGCCCGATCATCGTCGTGAGCGGCGAGAGCAGCGAGACCCGGCTGATCGAAGCGTTGGATCTCGGAGCAGACGACTTCGTGACGAAGCCATTCTCGGCCCCGACGCTGTTGGCTCGGATGCGCGTCGCCCTGCGGCACGCCTTCGCCTCTGCGGCCGGTGAAGACGATCTCATCGAGGTCGGTCCGCTGCGTATCGACGTCGGTGCCTACGAAGCGACCGTCGGCCATCAACCCCTCGGGCTCAACGCCAGGGAGTTCAAGCTGTGACGCTGCTCGCTCGAACATCGGGCTGACTCGTGACGTACAGGGCGATCTCCTACCAACTCTGGGGCGGCCGCAAACAGGCGGACCTACCGGCGGTGCGGACGTCGGTGAGCCCGCTGCCGCGTGAGCTCGGCGTCTTCGATGGAGCGCCGAGCGTCCTCACCGAGCCCCATGTGGGGTACCGCCTCGTACCTGCCAACGCATGACCCGTCAGCTGTGATCGAGCGGTCGATGCGACTTCATCGACTTCAGCTCAGCTGTAGGTCTTAACGCTTTCTTAGCGCGACGAAATGTTCTGTTTACACGCCCGGTTGAAACGTGAAACACCCCCTCTTTACGTTGCTCGGTAGCGCAGCGTCGCGCTCCTCGAAGTCCCACACAACCAGGAGAAATCACGTGACAGATACTGCCGCTCAAGGCACCGAGATGAAGCGTTCACTCACGCTGACCGGTGTTACCGTCAACGCGATGGCGCTCATCGCGCCAGGTGCCTTTCTATGGACCACGTTCGAACTGCAGGCGGCGCAGGTGGTCAAAGGCAAGGGGACTGCGTCGGATATGTGGACCGGGTTGCTGTTCGCCCTTATCCTCGCGTTGTTCACGGCCTACAGCTACAGCGAATTGGCGCGGATCTATCCCGGCGCGGGCGCCGGGTCGAGCTACTACTTCGCCGAAGCTGCGCTGCTGGACAAGGACGGCAGCGGCCATCGTCGTCTCGCCCGCTTTGCCAAGCTCAGCGTCGGGTGGATCAGCCATCTGTACTACTGGATCTACCCTGGCATCATGATCGCCTTCGTGGCGACGTTGTTCGGGTACATCTATTCGACGGTGTTCCACCATTCGTTGACGTACGTGCCGTTGGCGATCGTCGCAGTCGTCGCCGCGATCATTGTCGGCTACGTTGCCTTCCGAGGCATCAGCGGGTCGACGATGGCGGCGATCGTCCTCAACGTGATCCAGATCACGATGCTCGTCGCCCTCAGTATCTACTTCATCATCTACCGCCTCGGCCACGGCTCGGCCGCCTGGGATTTCGTCAACGCCGGCAAGGTCTTCATCCCGCACAACTTCTTGCATGTGCTGTTCCAGTCGACGATCGCCATCTTGCTGCTCGTCGGATTCGAATCGGTGACAGCGCTTGGCGCCGAGGCCAAGAACCCTGAGAAGGACATCCG
>JAYTOR010000001.1:0-16017 GCA_043747685.1 Actinomycetota bacterium | reverse complement strand
CGGAGCACCCGAGGGTGTCCTGCGACTTCACGCCGCTGGCATGCGCTGCCTGTCCGATGATCCATGGGCCGATCGTCTTGACAAGGAAGAAGAAGGCGGCGACGCCGACCAGTTTCCCGACGAAGAAGGCGATGAAGAACTTCTGGCGGTCCTTGTCCTTGAGCCGCTGCATGAGTGGTTGCTTCGGGGGTTTCGGAGCGCGGACCGTGCGGGGCGGCCTGAACTCGTCTCCTCCGGAGCGTAGGGTCGACATGTTCACGTAGCGGATTCCTCCTTGGTAATGCAGCAGGCCAAGCGTGTGACCTGCCGTGATGCGTGCAGGCGGAAACCTAGAAAGAGGGGATTTCCCAGCTATCGCAGCCGTGTTAACAGCAGATGTACGCCCTGCGCGATCGCCGACGGCGGGACACGATCGTGTGCCGTCTCCGAGCACTCCTCGATGCCGACATGCCCGCCCGACTTGCCGGGACTTGACCCGCCGGTCAATACTTGTGACATGGACTTGGCGTACTCGACCGAAGCAGAAGCATTCCGCGCGACGATCCGCTCGTGGCTCGTCGAAAACCTTCCGGATGGTTGGTTCGAGCAAGGCTTCGAAATGGACGGCGAACAACGCAAACGGTTCAACGAGGACTGGCCGAAGCGGCTGTTGGACGGTGGTTGGATCTGCGCGACCTGGCCGACCGAATACGGTGGCAAGGGATTGTCGACGATCCAGGGGGTCGTGCTGGCGGAGGAATTTGCCGTCGCCAAGGCACCGATGCGCGCCGACTTCTTCGGCGACACGCTCGTCGGGCCGACGATTCTGCAGTGGGGGACCGAGGAGCAGAAGCAGGAATTCCTCCCGAAGATCCTTACGGGTCAGATGCGTTGGTGCCAGGGCTTCAGCGAACCGAACTCCGGCTCCGATCTCGCCAGCCTGAAGACGACAGCGATGCTCGACGGCGAGGAATGGGTGATCAACGGACAGAAGGTGTGGACGACCGGTGGCCACCACGCCGACTACTGCTTCTTGCTGACGCGCACCGATCCGGACGCGCCGAAACACAAGGGCATCTCCTATCTGCTGGTGCCGATGCGTCAGCCAGGGGTCGAAGTTCGCGGCATCACCCAACCTGACGGCACCGCCGAGTTCTGCGAGGTCTTCTTCGACAATGCCCGCTGCCCGAAGGACAACGTCGTTGGTGGCCTCAACAATGGCTGGGTCGTCGCCAACACGACGCTCGGCTTCGAGCGCGGCCAGAGCGCGACGACCGGCTATCGCCGGTTCCAAGAGGAATTCAAGCTCATGGTGCAGCAGGCAACCGACAACGGTCTGATCGCCGACCCGATCATCCGTCAGCGCCTCGCCGAGTACTACTCGAAGATCCTCATCCTGCGGGTCCACGGCCTGCGTAGCCTGTCGGCCACACTGAACGCCAAGAAGGACCAGAGCGTCGTCGCCCTCGGGGCGATGAACAAGATGTACTGGTCGGAGATGCATCAGCAGGCGACCAAACTGGCGCTCGACATCTTCGGCGCCGACTCGATGCTCATCGACAGCGGCCCATCGACGGGTTCGTGGCCAGGTGCGCTTCGAGACAAACGCCGCCCCGGCTACCCCGTCAGTCCGATGATGTCGTCATTCTTTTTCTCACGCTCCGAGACGATCTGGGGCGGCACCAGCCAGATCCAGCGGAACATCGTCGGCGAGCGCATCCTCGGACTGCCGAAAGAACCTCGATAGCTCGGACGGGACGAGTTCACGATCGGTTCGACCGTCATCGAGCATTGACCGTTGCGCTGCTCAGCAGCGCAACGGTTACAGTGCTCCTGCACGTCATCATCGCCTCACCTCTGTGCTCGAACTCGTGTCAGGAGACGGTTCATCGACACCGTTCACAAATGCGTCACAATCTGAACATGCGACGGCAACACGGTCCCACGAGCCTCTGCGAGTATGACGATGGCTGATCTCCGCACCAACGCAACCGCATGGGACGAATTGCTCGACGCCGATGGTGAGGCCCGTCCAGCTGCTCTCGAACTGGTCGCCAAGCTGCGCAGTATGGGCGTGTCAGAACTTCAGCAGCGTCAAGATCTCGCCGAGTTGGACATCCTCACGATGGGGATCACCTTCACCGTCTACTCGGATGGCCGCGGCATCGATCGCGCCTGGCCGTTCGACGTCATTCCACGGGTGATTGCTGCTCGTGAGTGGCGAAAAGTCGAAGCGGGGCTGGTGCAGCGGTTGAAGGCGCTCAACGCCTTCATCGACGACCTGTACAACGACCAGCGGGTGATCCTTGACGGTGTCTTCCCAGCCGAGTTGCTCGAGGAGTCCGTGAATTACCGGCAAGAATGCCGTGGTGTGAAGCCGAAGTTCGGGGCATGGGCACACATCTGCGGTTCTGATCTCGTCCGTGACGCCGATGGCCAGTTCTACGTACTCGAGGACAACCTGCGCGTCCCTTCGGGCGTCAGCTACGTGCTGGAGAATCGCGGGATCTCCAAGCGGGCGTTTGCCGACGTCTTCGCGACTCAGGACATCCTTCCCGTCGACGCCTACACCGACGAACTGAACAAGCTGCTCGTCTCGCTCGCTCCTGATGGCATCGAATATCCGACTGTTGCGGTGTTGACGCCCGGCGTGTTCAATTCGGCATACTTCGAGCATGCCTTCCTCGCCCAGCGGATGGGTGCCGTGCTGGTCGAGGGACGCGACCTCGTCGTACAGTCGGACGACTGTGTCTACATGCGCACGATCGGCGGCCTCGAACGGGTGCACGTGATTTATCGCCGTATCGACGACGTGTTCTGCGATCCCGAGGTCTTCCGCAAGGATTCGACCCTCGGCGTGCCGGGGTTGATGCGTGCGTGGAAGGCCGGGAACGTGGCCATCGCCAACGCGCCGGGATCGGGTGTCGCCGACGACAAAGTCGTGTACGCCTGGGTTCCCGATCTGATCCGCTACTACCTCGACGAGGAACCGTTGATCCCCAATGTGCCGACGTTCCGGTGCATGTACGAGGACGAGCGGAACTACGTCATCGACCACATCGAGGAACTGGTCATCAAGCCGGCCAACGAGAGTGGCGGCTACGGGATCGTCATCGGCAACCGTGCCTCTCGCCAGGAACTCGATGCTGCAGTTGCGGCGATCGAGGCCGATCCCCGCAACTGGGTCGCGCAGCCGATCCTCAGCCTGTCGACGGCACCGACGTTGTGCGATGGGGTCATCGAGGCGCGACATCTCGACCTGCGCCCATTCATCCTCACCGGCAACACCAGCTATGTCACTGCCGGCGGTCTGACGCGGGTCGCGCTGACCAAGGGGTCGCTGATCGTCAACTCCAGTCAGGGTGGCGGCAGCAAGGACACCTGGGTCGTCGAGACGAATTGATGCTGCTCTCTCGTGTCGCCGACAACCTGTATTGGGGTGCTCGCTATCTCGAACGGGCCGAGAACACGTCCAGAATCGTCCGTTCCTATACCGATGTGATCGTCGATCTCCCTCGATCGATCACCTCCTCATGGGAGCCGCTGCTCGCCGTCGTCGGCAGTTCGGAGACGTTCCGCGAGATGTACGGGGCCGGTGATGAACGGTCGATCGTCCATTTTCTCGTCGCCGAACTGGCGAATGCCGGCAGCGTTGCGTCAAGTGTCGAAAACGCCCGCGAGTGCCTGAGGACCTGCCGAGACGTGTTCCCGCGCGAAGGATGGCTCGCTGCCAACGATCTCTACCTGTATGCCGCTTCGCACCGCGACGAAGGCGTCGCCCGTCGCGGCAGGGCCCGATTCCTCGCACGGATCGTCGGCGACAGCCGGCATCTCGACGGGATTCTGACGTCGTCGATGTCGCGTGACGAGGCCTACGAATTCTTCAGGATCGGCCAGATGCTCGAGCGCGCCGAAATGACCACGCGGGTACTCGGGGTGCGCGCGTCCGCACTCCTCGAAAGCGCGTCGGCATACGCCTCCCCCGTGCGGGCGACGGCCGCGTCGGCAGCGGCGAGCTCCTCCAAGGTGTCCCTCGAGGATCACGACGAAGTCCAGTGGATGGGCGTGCTGCGCTCATTGTCGGCACTGCAGATGTACCAACGCTCGACGCGTGCGGCGATCGACGCGAACGGTGTCGTCAGGTTCCTGCTCCACGACGCATCGTTCCCCCGTTCGGCCACGTACTGCCTGCAGCGCGTACAACGCGGACTCGAACGGTTGCCGCGGGGCGCTGACACCAAGGAAGTCATCGCCGACGCCCTCGATGTACTCGACAGCGTCGATCCCGACGCTTCCGACGGGTTCAGTCTCGACGCCGAAATGGACCGCCTCCAGGTCACCCTCGCCGAACTGCACAATGGGATCGCCAACGCCTACTTCCACACCGCTGCCGGCTGATCGACCCGTCTCCGATGCCATGGTGAGCCAGACGCTGACGTATCGAGCCACGCCTGGGCGCTTCGACGAGCTCTACGACGAGGGTGGGGCGATCCGTCCGGCGTGGAAGCCGGTGTTCGGTGATGTCGAACGCCAGGGCGAGCACGGCCTTGCGGAGCGACGCCGGCTGATCGGCCAGTTGCTCGCAGCAGAGGGTGCCGGTCATGCGGTGCAGGACGGTGAAACCGAGCCGAACATGTTGCCGAGCCACCCGTGGATGGTCGATCCGTTGCCCTACATGCTCGAAGCCGTTGAATGGCGCGCGCTTGCCGCTGGCGTCGACCAGCGTGTCCGCATGTTCGAGGCGATGCTCGGCGATGTCTATGGAAGCCGCAACCTCCTGCGCCGGGGCGTCGTGCCGACCGAAGTGGTCTACGGCACGCCGAGATATCGCTGGCCACTGGTCGCCGCTTCGGCCCACGGCGTCACCAGCCTCGGGATGCCGATGACTCGCGTTGCGTTATATGCGTGTGACCTTGCGCGCCTCGCTGACGGAACATGGCGCGTCGTCGCCGACTACACGGATACACCGCAGGGCATCGGTTACGCGATGATCAATCGCTCGGTCATCGCCAGGGTGCTCGGCGGCGAACTCGCACGCAGCGGGGCGGCGACGCAGTCCGGATTCCTGGGTGCGATGCGGGCGAGCTTTTCGGCGCTCGCAGCACCGGAACGGCCGACAATGCGAACGGTGCTGGTGACGCCAGGCATCGAAGACGGCGCCTACGTCGAGCAGTCGTACCTGGCAACACTGCTCGGCTTCAACCTCGTCGAGAACTCCGACGTCGTCGTGCGCAACAACCGCGCCTGGCTGCGTACATTCGGCGGTCTCGAAGCGGCGGACACGCTGGTGCGTTGGAGTGCAGACCGTGCCGCCGATCCCGTCGCCGGCGACGCCACGGGCAGAGGCGGCGTGCCGGGGCTTGCGCGCGCTCATCTCCACGGGTCGGTCGGTCTGGCGAATGCGCTCGGGAACGGGATTGCCGAGGAAGCGGCGCTCCGCGAGTTCCATCCGGCTATCTGCTCGGAACTGCTCGGAGAGCAACTGCAACTGCACAGCCTTGCGGCGGACGCGTCGACGGACTCGGTCAAGCTGGCCTCGACCCCGATCAGTTTTGCGTCGGGCCTGCGGACCGGCACGATCGTGCTCCGGCTTTTCGCCACCCAGGCGGAGGGCAAGGTGACGGTGATGACGAGCGGCATCGCCAGGGTGCTGCGCCCCGGTGACAGGCTGATGAAGCCGTCGGCCCTACTCGCCAAGGACGTCTGGGTCGTCGGTGATGTCGGCAGAGCGGCGATCACCACCACGAAGCGTCAACGCCTTGCGCAGGTCGATCTGCTCGCCTCGTTGCCGACGAGATCGGCAGACGCGCTGTACTGGCTCGGTCGCCATGCCGAACGAGCGGAACTGCTCGCCCGTTCGCATCGTGTCGTCGCCTCCCGTGAACCGACATTGAGGTCGTTTCCAGCTGATGCTGCCGACCTCACGGCGCATGCCTTCGTCGGGCTGCTGCGGAGGGCGCGCACCGAGATGCCTGCTGCGCCGACGGATGCCGCTGGTTCGACGGCGGATCTGATCGACGACGAACTGGCGCGTGCCGCGACGGCAATCGACGACCGGCTGAGCAACCTGTCAGCAGAGGCCGCCACCGTACGCGAATTCATGTCGGGCACCACCGGCCGGGTGCTGATCCGACTGCGGAACTATCTGTCGGAGCGTGCAGAGACCGGCACGGTGACGGATGACGATCTCGACGAACTGCTCGTCGACCTTGCAGCAATGTCGGGCATGGCGATGGAATCCACCGTTCGCGGGCCTTCGTGGCGGTTCCTCGACCTCGGACGGCGGCTCGAACGCAGCTTCGGCGTACTCGATTCGATCGAAGCAGCCGTCGTCCCTGTGGTGCCGAATGTTGCTGAGTCGATGCTCGCTGAAGCGGTGCTGGCGACGCACGACAGCCTCGTCGCCTACCGTCGCCGCTACCGCAGCGACGTCGAAATCGACGCCGTCGTCGCACTGCTCGTCAGCGACGATTCGAACCCGCGTGCGCTGCAGTTCCAACTCGACCGGATGTCAGAGCATCTCGCCTCGTTGGGCTGGTCAGACGGCACCCAACTGATCGACAGGGTGGCGCGGGCGATCTTCGACTGGAGCGATGTGACGATCGATCGGGTCACCCGCCGGCGGGCCTCGTTGGAGCGCCTGGTTGCAGACGCCCGTGCGGCGCTGGTTGAGTTGGGGACAGGAATCCAGGTGCGGTGGTTCTCCGATCCGATCGCACCGCAACCTCTCGCCCGCCTGCAATCACTCGGGAACGATTCCTCGAGCAGCGTCGTAAGGAACTGACCGCCCATGGGCACACTCGCCGGACGCCGCTATCGCGTCGTGCACAAGACCGAGTACCACTACGGCGCGACGATGTCGTCGGGACTGACGGTCGCCCACCTGCTGCTGCGCGAGACGGCGATGCAACACGTCATCAGTGCCGACATCAACGTCGATCCGCTTCCCGAGGAGCGCCACACATGGATCGATGCCTTCGGGAACCTCGCCGTGCAGTTCACTGTCGCCTCGCGCCATGACCACTTGGCGATCACCGCCGTGTCGGAAGCCGAGGTTTCCGCCGCACTGTGGCCTTCGGTCCCGGAAACGGTTGGCGAACTCGCAGCACTGACGCGCAGCATCGAGGGCGACATGGCGATCGACGTCGCCCCGTTTCTGCCGGCCTCGCCGTTCGTGCCGGCCGAGTCGATCCGTCTCGTCGGCGAAGACGACATCAGCGGTGCGCTTGCCGGTGACCGCCCGGCAGCCGAGGCGATCGTCGATCTCTGCGGTCGCATCTTCTACGGTTTCCGCTTCGATTCGGCGTTCTCCGACATTTCCACCCCGCTCGAACGTGTCATCGACGAACGACGCGGCGTGTGCCAGGACTTCGCCCATCTGGCGATCGCTGCGCTGCGTAGTGCAGGGTTGGCGGCGCGATACGTGAGCGGCTACCTCGAAACGATGCCACCCCCCGGGATGGTGAAACTCGTCGGCGTCGACGCCTCGCATGCCTGGTGTTCGGTGTGGCTCGGACCAGGATTCGGTTGGTGGGATTTCGATCCGACGAACAACCAGATGCCGCCCCGCAGCCACGTGACGACGGCGTGGGGCCGGGACTACGGCGATGTCGCGCCCGTCCGAGGTGTCGTTCTCGGCCCGCAGATCGAACAGAAGATGCACGTCGCCGTCGACGTCACCCGCCTCTCCTGATCTGATTTCCTCGCACGGGATCTTCGCTCGCCGGGGCTCGCTTTGATCCCGGCTCGGGAGCGTTGCCACTTCGTCGGGCAAGCCCTCCTCGTTCCTGATCTGACGGGCTGGTCGTCCGGCGCCGGCGCGGCGGAATATCGTTGCGTTGGGCGCTGCGAGGTTCACTAGGATCTCTTCGACATGTACGGGGTTCGGCGCACGTCAGCAGCGAACGCCTCGTCAGGGCAGGCGCAGACGGTGCGAGGTGATCGGCTGACGTTGTTGCAGGCCTCGCTGTCGAGTCGCGAGTCCGACGTCCTCGAGCTGGTCGCAGAGGGCCTCTCGAACGAGGGCATCGCCAACCGTCTGTTCATCAGCCCGAAGACCGTCGAGTCGGCGCTGAGTTCGGTCTTTCTCAAACTCGGTCTCGGCGAGGACGGTCGCGATGGCAACCGTCGGGTCAAAGCGGCGATGTATTTCGTCTCGCTGCAGACGGCGCCTTCGCTGGTCCCGCTCGGGCATCAGGAGTTGACGGCACTCCTGACGTCGGCACCATTCGACACGGTCGTCAACGTGCTCGAGCAGCGGGCTGCCGATGCAGCTGTCGGCGCTTGGGGATTGCTGGCGGCTGCGTCGTGGTGCCTGGCGATCAGTGACGATCTGGATCATGCCGTCGTGCTGGCTGAACGCTCCAGCGCTGATATCGACACGCTTGTCGCAACGATGCACGGGCCGGATCAGCGCGCCGCTCGAGTCATTGTCGACGGCCTGATCGTCACGTTGACGGCGATGCGCGGCGCAGCGCCACTCAGCAGCCGTGAACTCGATGATGTCGCCACGCTTGCGGCGTTGCCGCTACGCCACCACGAGCGAGCGGTGTTCGATGCGATGGAATCGGTGCTCGAGATTGCCAACTGGTTCACGTTCAGCGATCGTCCGGCGGAGGCGGCGGCGATCCTCGACCGCAGACTCGACCGGGTGGACGACTTCGACGACTTCTCGCAGAACTCGGCGTTGTGCTGCCTCGGCGAATTGGAGATCCGCCGAGGTCGCTGGCAACGCTGCGACGACTCGCTCCAACGTCTGCTGCAGCGTGAACGGGCGGTCGGCCAATCGAGCGGGTACGCCCACGCGCTTGCGGCCCGGCTCAGCGCTGGACGCGGTGACACCGCCTCCGCACGAGCGCATCTGCGGGCCGCTCGTACGGCGGCGACGGCGCGCGGTGATCATTCGACACGGTGGCGGACCGACGCAGCTGAGGGTCTGTTGAGGCTCGGGCTCGGCGACGCCGACGGTGCAGCAAAGGTGCTCGGTCCGCTCGTCGGTCGCGCCGACGGAGCGGGCCTCAGATTGCCGTCGGTGCGTATGTGGGAAGCCGACCTCGTCGAAGCGCAGGTCCGTTGCGGGGATGCCGCCGGTGCGCGACTGACCACCAAGTGGCTCATGGCAGATGTCGAGGCAACCGGATCGCGGTGGGGAGCAGCCGCGCTGATGCGCTGTCACGGGCTGCTGGCGTTGTCCGGTGCAGCGGCGATCTCGGAGTTCGAGTCATCGACCGATCTCTTCGGCCGGATCGACGCGCCATTCGAGCAGGCACGATCGGAATTGCTGCTCGGATCGAGCCTTGCCGGCAGCGGTCGCGATGTTGCCGCCACGATGCACATCTCCAGAGCCCGGGACCTGTTCGAGTCGATCGGCGCAGCACCGTGGGCAGCGGCGGCAACGTCGCCCCTCTGAGCTCTTCGGCGTCGTCTCATCAGATCGAGGGATTTCCCCGTATCGGCGACAGAACTCCTTCGCCTAACCTCGGCGCTGACGATCCGTGGCGATCGTCGCGTCGAAGGCGTGGTTGCACGGTTGCACGGTTGCTGGCGAGGTCAGCTCGTCGGAGTGGATGAGGTCATCGCACATGGGATATCAACTCGGCGTCGATATCGGCACGTCGTACTCTGCTGCGGCTGTGAACCGTGGCGGAGCAGTCGAAGTCGTCACGCTGACACCGTCGAATCCAGTGATGCCATCGGTGGTGCTGCTCAAACAGAATGGCGATGTGCTCGTCGGTGAGACGGCTGTTCGGCGGGGGATCGACGAGCCGACGCGCGTGGCGCGAGCGTTCAAACGCCGCCTCGGTGACCCGACTCCACTCGTGCTCGGCGGTACGCCGTATGGCGCAGAGTCGCTGATGGCCCATCTACTGACGGAGATCGTCCGTGTCGTGAGCGAACGCGAAGGTGCAGCCCCTGATCGGGTCGTGCTCACGCATCCTGCGAACTACGGCCCGTACAAGCTCGATCAGATGCGCGAGGTTGCGAGGTTGGCAGGGCTCGATCTGGCGAAGGTCTCGTTCGTCACCGAGCCGGAAGCTGCGGCGATCTCCTATGCGGCGACGAATCGCGTCGACCCGGGTGAGGTCGTCGCCGTGTACGACTTCGGTGGCGGTACCTTCGACGCTGCGCTGGTGCGGCGAGATGCCAATGGATTCTCGTTGATCGGCAGGCCGGAGGGCATGGACCGGCTCGGCGGCATCGATATCGACGCAGCGATCCTCGAATACGTCGATTCGGTGCTCGGCGGCAGGATCGAGGCGCTCGATCCCAACGATCGTGCAGTGCAGAGCGGCGTTTCGCGGCTGAACGACGACTGTCGCCTGGCCAAGGAGGCGCTGTCGACCGATACCGACACGACGATCTCGGTGTCACTGCCAGGTTTGCAGGACAGGGTGCCGCTGTCGCGCGCCCAGTTGGAGGCGATGATCCGGCCGCGGATCAACGAGACGATCGACGCGCTCGTGCGTGCCGTCGCCACTGCAGGTCTCGACATCTCCCAGGTCGGGCGCGTCCTACTCGTCGGAGGCAGTTCGCGCATCCCGCTCGTCGCCGAGTTGGTGTACGAACGCACGGGACTTCCGGTATCGCTCGACGCCCATCCGAAGTTCGCCATCGCAACGGGCGCAGCGGCAGTGGAATTCGCCGCCGGCACCGCCCCGACGTCGACTCCGGTTCCCGTCCCACTGCCGCTCTTCCCGTCGCCAGGTTCGCCGCCCGTGACCGCTGTGACCGCTGTGCCCCCCGTGGGGCCGAGTCCGACGCAAGCTCCGACGGCCCCGACGGATAGCGCGCAGGCGAGGAAGCGCCGGACGAGATTGCTGGTCGCCGCCGGAGCCGTTGCTGCGGCCGTCGCCGTTGCTGCGATTGTCGTGGTGGGGAGCCGTGGGAGCAACAACGCGGCGACAGTAGCGGCACCGACGTCGTCACCGACGTTGGTCGTTGCCACGTCGGCGACCTCGACGACTTCGGCGACCTCGGCGACCTCGGCGACTTCGGCGACCTCGACTTCGAAACCGTCCGCAACGACATCAGCCGTGACAACGATTCCGGCGACCACCGTCGCTGCGCTACCCGCAGCATTGACGTTCAGCGACAGGATCGGTTTCGCCGGCCGCGAAGGCGGGGGCGTGTTCAAGATCGAGGTGACGAAGGCGGAGGTCATCGAGGCCGACCATCAACGTACGGCCGTCATGCATACGAAGGTTTCGAACCTCGCCGCCGTCGACATCGCCCTCGGGTTGATCAAGTCCCCGGTGCTGTTGCTCGCAGACGGGTCGTTGTTGTCAGCGAAATTCAAAGCGCTGCCCACCGTGCCAGGCGGCGGAACGACCGCGGTCGACATCGTCGCCCCGGTCGACGAATCGTTCACGTTCACCGGCGCCGCGCTGGTGTTCGGGAACAACGCCTCGAACCAGTCGATCATCCCATTCGACACGAGCGCCAAGGTCACGACGTTCACGCCGATCGTCGATATCGGCAAGGGCACCACCGTCGACTCCGGAGCCGGAACGGTCGCAACAATCACTGGCGGAGTGCTGCACGCCGACTACAAGGATGGATCGAAGGACAGCTACCAGCTCGAACTCGCCGTCGACGTGACGTACAAGGATCCGACAGTGGGGACGACATCCGACATCCAACAAACCTTCACGCTCGCGCTCCCGGACGGAACGAGTGCCTCGTCATCGTTCGGCACGAGCCTGATCTTCAATCACGGAAATCAGATCGTCGCCTCCGGCTCGACGGAGAAGCAGACCATGCTGTTCGAGGTCACGAGTACGTACTACGGCCAGTACACGCTGACGATCGGACATCAGCGCTCACAGCCGCCGAACCCGAAGGGCAACCTGACGTTCACGTTCACCGTCGCCCAGCAACCCTGAGACCGGTGACCTTCGCCCCATGCCCGGGGCCGGTGTCCGAATCCCGCTAGCGGGAGGCGCCGTCCAGGGCCATGATGGTGCGCATGACCTCTGCATCAACGATCGCAACGGCCGGTTCGGCCGTGCCGGCGGCCGGTGCACCAGACGAGGAGCGGTGCTATCGGGCGGTGCAGAGCAAGGATCAGCGGTTCGACGGATGGTTCTACACCGCTGTCCGCACCACCGGAATCTACTGCCGCCCCAGCTGCCCGGCAGTCACGCCGAAGCGCCAGAACGTCACGTTCTACCCGACAGCCGCCGCAGCGCAGATCGCTGGCTACCGGGCGTGCAAACGCTGCCGCCCGGACGCCACGCCAGGGTCGCCGGCATGGAACACGCGTGCGGATGTCGTCGGACGGGCGATGCGCCTGATTGCTGACGGCGTCATCGACCGTGACGGAGTGACCGGGCTGGCGACTCGACTGAACTACAGCGAACGGCAACTCAACCGGCTGCTCACCAGCGAAGTCGGAGCCGGTCCGCTCGGCCTCGCCAGGGCACAGCGGGCGCAGGCCGCGCGGGTGCTGATCGAAACGACGACGATGCCATTCACCGATGTCGCCTTCGGGGCAGGGTTCGCCAGCATCCGCCAGTTCAACGATACGGTCCGCGAGATTTTCGCCTCGACCCCCACGGACCTGCGGTCACAGCGACGGCCGGCGACGACCGGCGCCGGAGTCGTCTCGCTTCGGCTTGCCTTCCGGCCGCCGATGGATACCGCGACGCTGTTCGGGTTCCTCGGGATGCGTGCCGTCCCCGGTGTCGAATTCTGGGACGGGTCGACGTATCGGCGAGTGCTGACGTTGCCGCACGGTCTGGCCACGGTCTCGTTGACCCCGGCCGTGAATCATGTCGATTGCCGCATGCAACTCGCGGACATGCGCGATCTGACGACGGCGGTCGCTCGCTGCCGTCGGCTGCTCGATCTCGACGCCGACCCCGAGTCGATCTCCGACCAGCTGATCGACGACGAGATGCTTGCTCCGCTGGTGATCAAATCGCCGGGTCTGCGGTCGCCGGCACACGTGGACGGCAACGAGGTCGCAGTGCGCGCAGTACTCGGCCAGCAGGTGTCGGTCGTCGGTGCCCGCACGCTTGCCGGTCGCCTCGTCGTCAAGTACGGAGAGATGCTTGCGGTTGCTGACGGGGAGCTGACGCACGCCTTCCCGACGGCAGCTGCGCTGGCCTGCGCCGATCCCGCCGATCTGGCGATGCCGGTGAGCCGCAAGCGTGCGTTGTTCGGGATGTGTCGCGCCTTGGCATCCGGCGAGATCCAACTCGATGCGGGGGCCGATCGAGCCGAGGTCGAAGCGCAACTCGTCGCCCTCCCCGGCATCGGTGCATGGACCGCTGCATACATTTCGATGCGCGCGCTCGGCGATCCCGACGTCTTCCTGCCGACCGACCTCGGGGTGAAACACGCTCTCGAACGCCTCGGTGCCGACGGCTCTCCGAAAGCAGCCCGCGATCGAGCCGAGCAATGGCGTCCCTGGCGCTCGTACGCACTCCACCTGTTGTGGGGGAGCCTCTCATGAAGGAGCAATCAACGATGCACAGTGCAACACCATCAGCAGTGCGGTCGAACACTCGGACACCGGCAGAAACGGCTTTGAAGCGAACCTCGATGCTCACACCGGTCGGCGAACTGACGCTGATCGCCAGTGCGACAGGGCTGCGAGCGATCATCTGGGACACCGATGCGAAGACGGAACGCGTACGTGTCGATGCCTCGACCGTCGACGACACGAACCCCGTGCTCGTACTGGCCCGCCAGCAACTGCGAGAGTATTTCGCCGGCGAGCGTCAGGATTTCACCGTGCCGCTCGAGCCGTTCGGCACCGATTTCCAGCAGTCCGCATGGCGGGTGCTGCGGGAGATTCCCTATGGGGAGACGATCAACTACGGCCAGCAGGCGAGGCGACTCGGTGATCCGAACAAGGCGCGGGCGGTCGGAGCCGCCAACGGACGCAACCCGCTGAGCATCGTCGTTCCCTGCCACCGGGTTGTCGGCGCGAACGGCTCGCTGACCGGGTTCGGCGGCGGCATCGAGAACAAGGCGTGGCTCCTCGATCACGAACGCATGGTTCGCTTCCGAGCGGGCTGACCGACCTGTCACGTCGGCGCATCACGGTCGCTGCGCCAGCGTGTCGCTCAGACGCGGACGATCGTCGCTCGGACGTTGCGAGCATCGAGCAGCGTGGAGAGGTCGCCTGGATCGCTGGTCAGCAGCTGATCGCCGGGCGCAACGAGCATCGCCAGCAGTGCGTCGACGATGTCCACAGTCCCGGTGGCGGCGAGCAATTCGCCTGCTCGTCGCGCTGCCTGCTCGTCGACCGCAGCACTTCGATGGTTGCGAGCGACCGTGCGAGGAGTGCTTGGCGGCTGCCCTCTCGCCATGGCTGGCCAACCACGCGGCGCTGGCGGCATCCGCTGGAGGGATGTACGGCACGCCATGTTCGGCAGCGATTCTTTGCAGTTCGGTCTCGGTGAATACACCGTTGCGTGCTTCGAAGTCCGCGACCCAGGCATCGATGAGGTGGCCCCGCGCCAGATTTGTCAACGCCTGTGACACGATCATCGAGAATGGGACACCCCTGGCGTCCGCTATCTCCTGTGCCGTCCTGCGGAATTCCTGCGGGAGCGAGACGGTCACTCGTTGCGTGCCCATACCCATGAATGTAGTGCGGTATGAACCAGTCGGATCGTCGATGATGCGCCTCGAGCCGGCCAGAGCAGACCGTCGGGTACGCCGATAGCATTGCAACCCGTGCCTGCAGCCAGGTTTGGCGCTGCGCGCAACCAGTCCGTGAAGCAACACCGCAGGTCGTGTTGCAGGAGCAGTAGAGAGAAGTAGGCAATGGCAAAGCGAGAGTATTCACTCGAGCGCACACGCAACATCGGCATCATCGCGCACATCGACGCGGGGAAGACGACAACGACGGAGCGCATCCTCTACTACACCGGCAAGAGCTACAAGATCGGTGAAGTGCACGACGGAGCGGCCACCATGGACCACATGGCGCAGGAGCAAGAGCGCGGGATCACGATCACGTCGGCTGCGACGACCTGCATCTGGGACAACCACCGCATCAACATCATCGACACGCCGGGCCACGTCGACTTCACCATTGAGGTCGAGCGCAACCTGCGCGTCCTCGACGGCGCCGTCACGGTGTTCGACTCGGTTGCCGGCGTCGAGCCGCAGACCGAAACCGTGTGGCGCCAGGCCAACAAATACAAGGTGCCGCGTATGTGTTTCGTCAACAAGATGGACCGAATCGGCGCCAACTTCTACCGCACCGTCGACATGGTCAGGTCGCGGCTGCAGGCAGTACCGCTCGTACTGCACCTCCCCGTCGGCTCCGGCGGACCGGAGAGCGACACGCCGTTCATCGGCCTCATCGACCTCGTGAAGATGAAGGCGCTGATCTGGCACGACGAGGAACTCGGCGCCAAATGGGACGAGGTCGAGATCCCGGATGACATGAAAGAGCAAGCTGCCGAGTACCGCGAATTGCTGCTCGAGACCATCGCAACCAGCGACGACCACCTGATGGAGAAGTACCTGGCCGGCGAAGAAGTGACCGAGGCCGAGATCAAGGTCGCACTCCGAGCCGGCACGCTGGCGTTCGACTTCGTGCCGATCCTGTGCGGCTCGGCGTTCAAGAACAAAGGTGTCCAGCCGATGCTCGACGCGGTCATCGACTTCCTGCCGAGCCCGCTCGACATCCCGCCGACGACGGGCACCAGGCCAAACCACGAAGACGAGATCCTGACGCGCAAGCCGTCGATCGACGAGCCGTTCGCCGCACTGGCGTTCAAGATCGTCGCCGATCCGTTCGGCAAGCTGACGTACTTCCGTGTCTACAGCGGCCAGATCAACAAGGGTGACGAGGTCTACAACTCGACCAAGGAGCGGCGCGAGCGCCTCGGCCGAATCCTGCTGATGCACGCCAACCAGCGCGAGGACCTCGACGTGGCCATGGCGGGCGACATCGTCGCCGGCCTCGGCTTCAAAGACACCACCACGGGCGACACGCTGTGTGATCGCAACAACGCGATCATCCTCGAGCGGATGATCTTCCCCGAGCCCGTCATCCACGTGGCCATCGAGCCG